>NZ_JBFTLX010000030.1:0-41627 GCF_056396665.1 Cupriavidus sp. 05T313
TCGCTGCTCTTTCTGCATCATCCCTTCGATGCGCGGCGACCTGGTCTCGCGTCCGGTGGCGGAAGTCATGCTGGAAGCCGAGAACCTGTTCAAGTCCGGCGTCAAGGAACTGCTGGTGATCTCGCAGGACACCAGCGCGTACGGTGTGGATGTGAAGTACCGCACCGGCTTCTGGGACGGCCGCCCGCTCAAGACGCGCATGACCGAACTGGTCGCGGCGCTGGGCGAACTCGCCGCCAGGTACGGCGCCTGGGTCCGTCTGCATTACGTGTACCCGTACCCGCACGTCGACGAGATCATTCCGCTGATGTCGCAAGGCCATGTGCTGCCTTACCTGGATGTGCCGTTGCAGCACGCCCACCCGGACGTGCTCAAGCGCATGAAGCGCCCGGCCAATGCCGAGAAGACCATGGACCGCATCCGGGCCTGGCGCGAGATCTGCCCCGAACTGACCATCCGCAGCACCTTTATCGCGGGCTTCCCCGGCGAGACGGAGGAAGAGTTCCAGACGCTGCTGGACTTTATCGCCGAGGCCGAACTGGACCGCGTGGGCTGCTTTGCCTATTCGCCCGTAGAGGGTGCCACCGCCAACGATCTGCCAGGCGCCTTGCCTGACGAGGTCCGCGAAGAGCGCCGCGCGCGCTTCATGGAAGTGGCGGAGGAAGTGTCCGCCCGGCGGCTGCAGCGCAAGGTCGGGCAGACCCTGCGCGTGCTGGTCGACGAGGTCAACCAGGATGGCGGTATCGGCCGTTCCTCGGCTGACGCGCCGGAAATCGACGGCCTGGTTTATATCGACCCGCCGGCGCAAGGCTCGCCGCGCTACAAGGTCGGGGAATTCGTCTCGGTGAAGATCACCGGCGCCGATGGCCACGACCTCTGGGGCGAGGTCTGAGCCAGGCAAGGTCCGTGCGCTGCGATAGGTAAAAGTACGCTCGTTCGTTTTTTGCGGCGCGCCGTTATACTGTGCGCTGCAACATCAGCCCTGGAGACACAAAATGACACGTGAAGTGGTGGTGGTGAGCGGCGTCCGGACCGCAATCGGTACCTTTGGCGGCAGCCTGAAGGATCTTTCCCCGACCCAGATGGGCGCCATGGTCGTGCGCGAGGCGCTGGCCCGCGCGCAGGTCAGCGGCGATGAAGTTGGCCACGTGGTGTTCGGCAACGTCATCCAGACCGAGCCCAGGGACATGTACCTGGGTCGCGTGGCGGCAGTGGAGGGCGGCGTCACGATCGACGCGCCGGCACTGACCGTCAACCGCCTGTGCGGCTCGGGCCTGCAGGCCATTGTCAGCGCGGCGCAGACCATTTTGCTGGGCGATGCCGATGTGGCCATCGGCGGCGGGGCGGAGAGCATGAGCCGTGCTCCCTACCTGGCGCAATCGGCCCGCTGGGGGGCGCGCATGGGCGACGCCAAGATGCTCGACATGATGCTGGGCGCGCTCCACGATCCCTTCCACGGGATCCACATGGGCGTCACCGCCGAGAACGTGGCCAAGGAATACGACATCAGCCGCGGCCAGCAGGACGAGGCCGCGCTGGAGTCCCATCGCCGCGCCTCGGCAGCCATCCGTGCCGGCCACTTCAAGGACCAGATCCTGCCGGTCACGCTGAAGGGCCGCAAGGGCGACGTCACCTTCGACACCGACGAGCACGTGCGCCACGACGCGGTCCTGGAAGACATGACCAAGCTCAAGCCGGTCTTCGTGAAGGAAAACGGCACGGTCACCGCAGGCAACGCCTCGGGCCTGAACGACGCCGCTGCCGCCGTGGTGCTGATGGAGCGTGCCGAGGCCGAGAAGCGCGGCCTCAAGCCGCTGGCCCGCCTGGTTTCCTACGCCCACGCCGGCGTCGATCCCAAGACCATGGGCATTGGCCCCGTGCCGGCCACGAAGAAGGCGCTGGAGCGTGCCGGCCTGACCGTGGCGGACCTCGACGTGATCGAAGCCAACGAAGCCTTTGCCGCGCAAGCCTGCGCCGTCACCAAGGCGCTCGGGCTGGATCCGGCCAAGGTCAATCCGAACGGTTCGGGCATCTCACTGGGCCACCCGATCGGCGCCACCGGCGCGCTGATCACCGTCAAGGCGCTGTACGAGCTGCAGCGGGTGCAAGGCCGCTATGCACTGGTCACCATGTGCATCGGCGGCGGCCAGGGTATTGCGGCCATCTTCGAACGCATCTGATCCGAGGCTGACTTGCGGCGCGTAGCGACTCTATCCCTCTCCGTTTCCCTGTCACTGGCAACCGGACTGGCAGCGGCAACGCTGGCTGGCGCCGCGCTGGCCGCCGGCGGCACCGAGCTGTCCACGGGCACGCCCGGCGCCGGTACCGCCGGCAATAGTGCGGGCAGCCCAGAGGGCTTCGGCATCAACCAGGCGATCCGCGAGGGTGAGTCGAAACGCGGCACCCAGCTTTCCACCGGCGCGGCGCCCAAGGCGCTGGCGCCGCGTCCCGAATACGCGTCATTACCGGTCTACGTGGGCACGCTCGGCGACCAGCCGGTGCGCCTGCGGCTCGGGCCCAAGCCCGACGAGCGCGACAGCGTGCATGGCGAGTACAGCGTCGGCCGCGCCGGYGGCGTGCGCGTGCTGGCCGGCGAATATGAAAACGGCGCCTTCCTGATGGAAGAGTCCAATGACGGTACGCACGTCACTGGCAATTGGGAAGGCACCATCGACGGCGCCGGCGTGGTTCATGGCAACTGGACCGACCCCGTCAACCCGGCCATCGTGCTGCCCTTCATGATCCGGCCTTTGGGCGTGCTAGTGATCCCGCCCTTCGACATGACCCCCAACAGCGGCATCACCTACGCGCCGCCGCCGCCGAAATCGTCGATTTCCGGCCGCTGAGGGAGCGGGGCGGATAGCGCCGGGTAAGGCGCACGCAAGCCAACACGCCCCCGATTGCTGGTAAGCTCGAACGTTCATCGAGTCATTGCCAGACAAGGAATCGCCGTGTCCGACCGCCAGCCTCCCGAGAAGTCCGCTGCCCAACCCGCCTACCTGCAGACCGTGGCCGTCCAGCCCGAGCTGGATATCGCACCCGGCTTCGCTTCATTTTCCCCTCCCACGCATCGCGGCTCCACCGTGGTCTTCCGCAGCCTGGCGGAGTTGCGCGCACACGGCGACGGCGCCACGACCTACTGGCGCTACGGCCTGCATGCCACGCCCACCAGCGAAGCGCTGTGCCAGCATCTGGCGCTGATCGAGGGCGCGCGCAAGACGCTGCTGCTGCCATCCGGCCTCGCCGCTATCTCGCAGGTGTACTTCGCGCTGGTCAAGTCGGGCGATGACGTGCTGGTCCCGGACAACGTCTACGGCCCTAACCGCGACCACGGCGAATGGCTGGCGCGGGACTTCGGCGTGTCGGTCCGCTATTACGATCCGATGATCGGCGCCGGGATTGCCGGCCTGATCCGCCCCAATACCCGCCTGATCTGGATGGAGTCGCCGGGGTCGGTGACGATGGAAGTGCCCGACACCGAGGCCATCGTGGCCGCGGCGAAGGCGCGTGGCGTGCTCACCGCGATCGACAACACCTGGTCGGCGGGCGTCTATTTCCGGCCCTTCGACAAGGGCATCGACATCTCGGTGCAAGCGCTGACCAAATACCAGTCGGGCGGCGGCGACGTGCTGATGGGCGCCGTGCTGACCCGCGACGAAAAGCTCCACGACCGCCTCAGGCGTGCCCGCATGCTGATGGGCTGGGGCGTGTCGGCGGACGATTGCTACCTGGTGCTGCGCTCGCTGCCGAGCATGCCGGTCAGGCTGGCGGCACACGACCGCGCCGCGCGCGAAGTGGCTGAATGGCTCTGCCAGCGCCCGGAGGTGGTCAAGGTCCTGCACCCGGCCTTGCCGGACTGTCCGGGGCATGACTTCTGGCGGCGCGATTTCAGCGGCGCCACCGGCTTGTTCTCGGTCGTGCTGCATGCGCGCTATACGCGGGCCCAGGTCGATGCCTTTGTCGAGGCGCTGCGGCTGTTCGCGATCGGCTGGTCGTGGGGCGGAGCGCACAGCCTCGCGGTGCCGTATCACGTCCAGACCATGCGTCCCCAGGGCAGCTGGCCGCCAGCGGGCTGGCAAAACGCCGGCGAACTGGTACGCCTCTACATCGGGCTGGAGGATACCCGCGACCTGATCGCCGACTTGCGCGGCGCGATGGAGTCGCAACTGGTGGCATGACATGGAACGGGCTGCGCCGGACATGATCCGGGGCGGCCCATCACTTGGTCACTTGGTCATTTAATGCGGAAACAGTTGCAGCAAGCCGTCCAGCCCGACGTGGTTGAACGCAACGCTTGCCTGCGCGCGCACCACCGGCTTGGCCCGGAAGGCCACCGACAGGCCGGCCACGGCCATCATCTTGAGATCGTTGGAGCCATCGCCCATGACGATGGCCTGGGACGGCTCCACGCCGATCTGCGCGCACATTTCCTGCACCGTGCGGGCCTTGACGTCGGCATTGACGATCTCGCCCAGCACCTGGCCGGTGAGCTTGCCGTCAATGATCTCCAGCGTATTCGCGCGGGTGACATCGAGTTTCAGCCGAGGCTTGAGCTTCTCGGTGAAATGCACGAAGCCGCCTGAAACCAGCAGGGTGCGCATGCCCAGGGCCTGCACGGTCCGCAGCATGTCTTCCGCGCCGGGCGACAGGCGCAGGCGCTCTTCATACACGCGGTCCAGCACGCTGGCGTCCAAGCCCTTTAGCAGGGCCACGCGGCGGCGCAGGCTTTCGTTGAAGTCGGTGATCTCGCCGCGCATGGCGGCTTCGGTGATGGCCGAGACCTCGGCCTTGAGGCCGCAGAAATCGGCGATCTCGTCGATGCACTCGATGGTGATCAGCGTGGAGTCCATATCCATCGCCACCAGCTTGAAATCCGAGAGCTTGCGGCCGGCGGGCACGATGGCCCAGTCGATGGCACGGGGGGCACAGCAGGCGTCGAGCGCTTCACGCAGGGCGGGCGTCAGTGGTGCGCTGTCGCTGGCCGTTGCCACGGTTTCGTCACGCAGTGCGAGGGAAGGCGCGTGGGCAAGCGTGCGGATGGCATCGATGTCGGCGGAAGCGAGCGGGGCGAGGCTTTGCAGGATCAGGGGCATGGCGGGGGCGCCGCGCGGCGAGGGCGTGGCGGCGGGTGCGTTGAATGCGGAGACCGTGCCGCGCTAGGCGGCGAAGGACAGTATTGTAACTGCCCCTGTGCCTGCCTCATAACGGGCAGCGAATTCGAGGTCGGCAGGTCCGTTGGCCGCACGCAATCGGGCAGCCGGCCGCTGTTTGCAGTGAGCCGTGGCTAAAGTTGCGGGCGTGACGAATGTTGTGATCCCTGCCGGGGCGAGGACGACAAGTGACCGACCGCTGTATGGCGTGTCCCTCTTCAATCTGACTCAGCCCACAAGGCATTGTTTAACTGGACCGATATGCGAACCATCAATCACCATGAGGCGAAGAGGCAACTTTCGCGGCTCCTCGAGAAGGCAGCGAGGGGGCGTTCGTGATTGCCAAGGCCGGCAAGTCACTCGTGAAGGTGATTCCGCTAAACGTGCCAGAGGCCGGCCAGGTGAAACGGCTGGGTTTCATGGTCGGCCAGATCACCGTGCCGGACGATTTTGACCGGATGGGAACTACCGAAATCGAACGGCTTTTCGGCGGCGACGCATGAAGCTGCTACTGCACACGCATCTATTACTGTGGGCGGCAGGCGTCCCGGAGTGCTAGCGGGAGCCAACTTGCAGCCGGCTCCCCCCGCATGCTTACGCCGTCGGCGTGCCGGCCCCGTTGATGTCACCGCCCTCACACCGCGCGGCCAGTTCGCTCAACACCAGCGACAAGGTTGGAAGACCGGACAAAGGAACCGGCAGGGCCGAAGCCCTCCTCGCCAAGCAGTGTGACCAACATGGGTCGAGAGGCGGTTGAATGTCATAGCTGCTTTATATGACCGCTTCCGTTGGAGCCGTTGGCCAATCCGGCACTCGATGCCTCCTTTCCGTCAGGTCTCGGTAGTATGGCCAAACTCGATCTCTCGGCAGTGCCGCCTAGAATTCAGCAACAGCAGTGGGCGGTGGAATTGCCGCGGGAAAGGGTCGCGCCATAACGTATGTAGTGGCCTGCCCAGTGTGACACCCTAAAGTCTGTCTTTCTTGCTTCCGATATACCGATGGCAGATAAACCAACGGTATTTTTGGAAGACATGGCGACTGTCTACGAACTCAAAGGTGGAGACCACATCTACGTCCGGCGTCTCGGATACTCGCACCACGGCCTGTATCTTGGCGATGGTCAGGTAATCCAGTATTCCGGGCACTCGTCTGATGATCTGATGGGCAAGATCGAAGTCGTTCCCATGCATGATTTTGTCGGCGATACAGGAGGTGAGGTCAAAGTCCGGCTATATGAAAAGCGTCGCTTTGGGCGAACTGCCAGCATTGCCCGCGCGCTGGGTCGGCTGGGTGAGAAGCTCTATAACGTCATTCTCAACAACTGCGAGCACTTTGTTACGTGGTGTATCACGGGATGGCACTCAAGCCGTCAGGTCAACAGGGCGGCGAAGTTTGTCTACGATGTTTATCGCTTGTCGCGCGTCACATTGAACACGCTGCTCACGCATTCATGGGCACTCAGCGATCTGCTCGATCCACGTTCGTTGATGTATCGACTTGCCAAGCGCGTGGCAGCGGCGATGGCCAAGAGGGCGACCAAGGCCATCGCCTCGCCGAATGCAAGGATGGCCGCCCGGATATTGACCGAAGGTATCAATGCATCGATGAAGATTGCCGGCGCCACGATCATGCCGGTGGGATTCGCCATTGTCATTGCCGCCCACACGGCTCTGGAGTTATTATCGGCCGCGACCGGCATTCCTGTTCAGAGCCTGCCGCGCGCCATTATCGGGGTAGTCCGGGCGGTAGTGACGAAGATCTGTGCAACAGCGAAGGGCGTCTTTCGCAAGGCCGTCGACATGGTCAGAAGCATTGGCCAGCGGATATGGGATGGAGTCGGAAAGCGGATCGGGGGAATCTTCCGCTGGGCGCAGGACGTGTTGTGGTGGTGAAGATGTGCGTCGTCACGAGGGTCAGGTTGGCTTCACGGTGCTGCCCCGACGCTGTGTGGCGGAGCGTACGTTCGGCTGAATGATTCGCTGGCATCGCCAGGTCAGTGACTACGAGCAGCCTCTATGAAAATAACAGATGGAAGAAGCGGATGACAGCACTCTCTTCGACGACCGCGCCGGTAAGCAGCGGTCAATCGTACGCACTGAAACACAAGACGGTAGGCGACATACGCGGGCATTTCTTCGTGCCGAGCTATCAGCGTGGTTACCGGTGGGATCCATCGGACGTCATGCGCCTGCTCGACGACATCTGGGACAGCGGGGGCAAGGGCTACAGCTTGCAGCCGATCGTCGTGAAGTTGCACCGCAATGCGGAACAGCCCGAGAAGAAGGAGTGGGAGCTGATTGACGGCCAGCAGCGGCTGACCACGCTTTACCTAATCTTCCGATACATGGAGAAGGATGCGAAGCAGGGTTTCGGCGCGCCTTACTCGATTTTCTATCAAACTCGCGCAGGTAGCCAGGAATACCTAAATACGCTCGACGAAGCGATCCACGGTACGAACATCGACTACTTTCACCTCTACCAGGCGTACCAGGCTATCGACACATGGTTCAAACGCCGTGGCGACATCTATGCGCGCAACCATGCGGCGGGAAAGATTCATTGCTACCTGTTCGAATCAGTGCGCGTGATCTGGTATGAGGCGCCATTCGACGTTAAGGCCATTCCTCYTTTCACCCGGCTCAATGTAGGTCGTATCCCGCTAACCGATGCAGAACTCGTCAAAGCCGCGCTTCTCTCCAAGGCACGCAGCGTGTCGCCCGATCGCGCACACGAAATCGCGGCGCAGTGGGACGGCATCGAGCGCGATCTGCATCGCCCGGACATCTGGTCGTTCATTGCCGGCCTGCAATCTGGCGCGGACGACGAACGATACCCCACGCGCATCAGCCTGCTGCTCGACACGCTGGCTGACCAGCAGCCTCGCGACAACGACGCAGGTCAGCGTCATCACACCTTCGACGCGTTGCAGGGACTCATCGAGAAAGACTTCTCGGGCTTCTGGAAAAAAGTTATCGCGCTGCATGCGCAGATTCTCGGTTGGCACGACGTCCCGGGCGCGTACAACCGGATTGGCTACCTCGTTGCCACGGGCGCGAAAATCGGTGATGTCGTCACCGCAGCAAAAGGCAAACGCAAGAGTGAATTCGAGCAATACCTGACGCTCAGTATCAGGGCCCGCCTGGGCGTGGGGGATGACGATCTCGACGATCTCGACTATGAAGAGAAAAAGCGCGGCTATCCGAAACTTCTCGATCTGCTGCTTCTCATGAATGTCGAAACGTGCAGCCGGGCCGGGCTGCGCTTTCCGTTCGTCCAACACGTTGGGCAGAGCTGGTCACTCGAACATATTCACGCGCAGAATGCGGATGCACTCAACAAGGCGGAGCAGTGGCGGACATGGCTCAGCACGCACGAACGCGCGATCGAGGCACTCGGCACGCACAACGAAAGTCGCACACGATTGAATGCGGACATTCAGGCCGCCATCAACGAAATAGATAGCGGCAGGTCTGGCGGGTTCACCGGCGAACGGTTCAACGCGTTGAGCATGCGGATACTGCAACTGCTGAACACCGACACACTGGCGGATCATTCCATTCGCAACCTCGCACTGCTGTCGAGCAGCGACAACAGCCGCCTGAACAGTTCGGTTTTCGAAGTGAAGCGCCAGATGATCCTGGAGCTGGATCGCGCGGGGAAATACGTGCCGCCGTGCACGCGGAACGTGTTCCTGAAGTACTACGCGGCCGCCGATGCGCAGCAACCGCATTTCTGGAGTGAACAGGACAAGACGAGTTATCTCGACGCGATTCGCGACCTGCTCAAACCGTACCTTAGCTAATTTCCGCGGAATTACTTTCTTCTCCATGAATGCTCCTCTATCTCAGTCTTCGGTGCCTTCGGTGTCTTCGGTGCCTCCGTCGCTCGTCAGCTTCGCCACGCTCTTTGGACGGGAAATCTGCAACCTCGTGATAGCCGAGGTCGAGATTCCGCTCATTCAGCGCGATTACGCACAAGGCCGGAAAACACAAGCTGTCAAGCGGATTCGTGAACAGTTTGTCGTTACGCTATGCGACGCGTTGATGCCCGAAGGCGATCCCGTGGACCTCGATTTCGTATTCGGTGACGTGGAAGAGTCTGGCAAGTTCGCGCCTCTCGACGGCCAGCAACGATTGACCACGCTGTTCCTTCTGCAGTGTTATCTTGCCTGGCGAACGGGCGTGGACATCACCCAGCAGCCCTGGTCCCGCTTCAGCTATGCGACGCGACCCGGCGCGCGCGACTTCTGCTCATTCCTCGCGAGCTGCCGTCCGGAATTCGACGGACGCCTGTCCGCATGGATCACGGACCAGCCTGGCTATCTGCCGACGTGGCGACACGATCCGACCATTCAGTCCATGCTGACCGTGCTGGATACGCTCGACGCCACCTTCGCGAAGGCAGGCTTCTCCGACTTTCGTACCGCATGGGAGAATCTCACCAACACGCTGAACCCGGCAATCCGCTTCCACGTGCTGCCAGTAAAGGCAAACGGCCTGACCGACAGCCTGTACATCAAGATGAATTCGCGTGGCAAACCGCTCACCGACTTCGAGAACTTCAAGGCGCATTTCGAAGCACTGTTAAGGAAGGCAGAGGATCCGAAAATAGCCGATGATTTCACCAAGAAGGTCGATACCGTATGGTCCGACATTCTCTGGCCGTATCGCGACACCGGCAATCTCATCGATAACGAGTTCCTGAGCTATTTCCGCTTTATTACCGAAGTCAACGCGTGGCGAGCCAACATCGAATTCAACTCGCGGACGCGAGACGATGATCTGGCAGAGCGGGTCTATGGCGCGCAGGCTTCTCGCGCTAGCGAGAGTGTCGAGTTTCTCTTCCACGCTTTCGACACATGGAAAGACCTGGACATCCGGACGGAGTTCGCCAGGTACTTTCGTGCCAGTACCACGACTTCGAATAACGGCGACGGCGCACTACTCCTGTTCAATCCGATCGATAAAGAAGGTGTCGACTTATTCGGCGCCTGCTGCCGGCACTACGGCAACAACGGATGGACCCTGGCTCATACGCTGCTCTTCTACGGTGTACTGGTGCATCGCAGGGAAGCGGAAAGCGGGCAACCCAACCGACTCCGTCTGATCCGGAATCTGATTGAAGCGTCGAAGGACGAGATCCGCACCGGCGAGCGCAACAGCATGCCGCGTTTGCTGGAAGAGATCGTCGGGATTGTCCATAATGGAGACCTTGCGAAAGTTGTCACGTTCAACCAGGCTCAGGTCAGGAACGAGATCGCGAAGGCCGATATGCTACGCGCCGCGCCGGAACTGGAAGCAGATCTTTACAATCTGGAGGACCACGATCTGTTGCGCGGCGGCCTCACCGTTTTCGATCTCGACACCGCTCATTTCAGCGCGCGTGCCCAGGCGTTTATCTCGACATTCGATAAGGCCGCTCAAGGGCAAAGCTGGAAGGACGTCACCGCCGCACTGCTCGCGAAAGGCGATTATTCGCGTAAAGAGCTGCGTGGGTCGAACCATACTCTGGCGGATTTCGGCGCRCCCCGAAACGACGAGCCCTGGCGTGAACTCTTCCGCGGCAAAAAAGGCGAAAGCACTCACCCGGCCCTGAACCCCTTGGTGGCGTTTCTGGATGACATTATCGGGAATCAGCTCACGCCGGCAGCGATTCGCCAATCCTACCTCGACGCGAGCGGTACTGCCAAAGACTGGCGATACTATTTCGTCAAATACGAGGCAATGCGTGACGGCGCGTCGGGCCGCTACACGCTCAGCCCCAAGGGCGGGTATCAGGCCTGCATGCTGAACAAAGCGCGAATGAGCAGCAACTATCGCGACCCCTACCTGCTTGCGATCGTTGTCAAGAGCGGCCTGGCGAGAAACCGGATCGCCAACGCGGGTTGGCCGAACAGTTTCTCTGGATTCGAAACGGCGCGACGAGCCCTTGTTCTCGTCAATAGCGGCTTGGAGATCCGCAGTGTTGCCGAGGGATGGGAAGTCGCGGGCGTGCCCAGCGCCGCGGTGCATCGCGAAGCCTGGGACAGCACCTGCAAGTCGCTCGGCATGGATACGAGTACCGCTACGCGACTCTACGCGATACCGCAAACCGGTGGCGTCGACAATGAAGATCGAGTCGAGAAAGGCGCCCAACTTTTGCACCACATGGCAGAGTGCGACCTCTGATGTGCCGCTGACAGACCGGGCGTCTCCGGTCTGTCTCAAGCGATTACCTCTGATCGGCGCTGCCGTATGTGGCATTGTGGCATCGATGCTGGGCCCTTGAGCTGGACTCTGTGCTCCGGCCGGATGCCGGCGCGGCTCTTCACAGATATTCGTTTTCGTCTTTCCTATCCTGTACTCGGCTTTCTGTATTGAACGGCCGCAGCCGGAAGCAGTCATCGCCCATAACAGCCTTCCAAACAGACGAGATCACCCCGACCATCGCCCGCCCGGCAATCCCCCTATCGCTGCACCATAGTCATATAGTCGACCGTCAAACCAGCCAACGCCCTGACCCCATTCACCAACGCCGCCTCGTCCACATAAAACTCCGGCGAATGATTCGCGGGTGCCTTGTTCACATCCGTCCCCTTGGGCGTCACCCCCAGGTTAAAGAACAACCCCGGCACCTTCTCCTGATAGAACGAGAAGTCCTCGGAAGCCGTCAGCTTCGGGCTAATCATCCAGTTCCCGTCCCCCGCCACACGCTTGAGCGTGGGCGCCATCTTCTCGGTCAGCGTCGGCTGGTTGACGGTGGCGTTGTAGAGTTCCAGCACCTTGAAATTCGCCTCGGCGCCGGCGCTGGCGGCGATGGCTTCGGTGGTGCGTTTCATGCGGGCGTGGATGTCCTTCCTCATGCCTTCGTGGTAGGTGCGGATGGTGCCCTTCATCTCGACCATTTCAGGCACGATGTTCATGCGGTTGCCGCCATGGATGGTGCCCACGGTGATGACGGACGGTTCCAGCATGGCGTCGACCTGGCGGCTCTGGATGGTCTGCAGGCCGAGCACGATCTGGGAGGCCACCACGATGGGGTCGATGCCACCCCAGGGCAGTGCACCGTGGGTCTGGCGGCCTTTGACGTCGATGCGGAACTGGTCGGCGGCGGCCATGGCGGGGCCGCTGCGCCAGCCGAGCTTGCCAGACTCGATGCCGCTGCTCACGTGCAGGCCGAAGATGGCATCCACCTTGGGATTGTCCAGCACGCCTTCCGCCACCATCTGCTTGGCGCCCCACATATTGCTGCCGTCAGGCTCGAAATCCGCCGGGCTTTCCTCGGCCGGCTGGAAGATGAACTTGACCGTGCCGGGCAACTGGTCCTTCATGCCGGCCAGCACCTCTGCCGTTGCCATCAGGATCGCGACGTGCGTGTCATGCCCGCAGGCGTGCATCACGTCCACCTCCTTGCCCAGGAACAGGCCCTTGGCCTTGGAGGCGAAGGGCACGTCCACGCGTTCCTTGACCGGCAGCGCATCCATGTCCGCGCGCAGCGCCACCACCGGACCCGGCTTGCCGCCCTTGAGCACGCCTACCACGCCGGTCTTGGCTACGCCCGTCTTCACCTCCATGCCGAGCTTGCGCAGGTGGTCCGCCACCAGCCTGGAGGTGCGGACCTCGTAGTTGCCAAGCTCCGGGTGCTGGTGGATATCGCGGCGCCAGGCGATCAGTTGCGCCTCGACCGCCTTGGCGCGGGTGTCGATCTGCGCCTGCAGGCTTTCGCCGCTGGCGCCTTGGGCTTGTGCGGCGGGGACGAGACAGAGCAGGCCGGCGGCCAGCGAGAGTGCGGACAGGCCAGCACGCAGTGTGGAGCGCGTGGACGTTTGGGAACGATGGGCTTGTTGCACAGCCATGAAGTGGTCTCCTTGATTTTGCTGTCGACCCTGAAAAACGGGGCCTGGCCCGGCCCCGCAACCGTATGCGTACCGCGCCTCAGCGGATGCCCAGGCGCGCGCGCGTCTGGCCCAGCGCCACCAGGCTCACCACAGCGCAGGCCATCAGGTAGAAGCTCGGCGCCAGCTTGCTGCCGGTGGCGCCGATCAGCCAGGTCAGGATGAAGGGCGCAAAGCCGCCGAACAGTGTCACCGCGATGTTGTAGGACAGAGAGAGGCCGGTCGTGCGCGTCTTGACAGGGAAGATCTCCGACGCCAGCGCGGGCAGCGCGCCGAAGTACAGCGTCATCATCAGCCCCAGCGCCACCTGCACCGCCAGCATCATGCCGAAGCCAGGATAGTGGCTGAGCAGCCAGAACAGCGGCCAGATCGACACCAGCAGGAGGACCGCGGCGATGCGCATGGGCGCGATGCGGCCGTAGCGATCCGACCAGTGCCCGACCAGCGGCGAGAACAGCATCTGCACCATGCCCGTGGCCAGGGTGGCAGCGAATGCGGTCGAGGGTGGCAGGCCCAGCTGCTTGACGGCATAGGTCGGCATGTACAGCACGAGATAAGTCGACACCGTGGCGACAATCACCACGCCCATCGCCAGCAGCAGGCGTTCCTTCTGGTGGCCAAGCGTGTCGCGCAGCGGCGTGTCGGTGGTTTCGGCATGGAGGAATTCGGGTGTTTCGTCGACATGGCGGCGGATGTAGTAAGCCACCGGGCCGATCAGCAGGCCGAACAGGAAGGGCACGCGCCAGCCCCAGGATTGCATCTGCTCGGGCGCGAGCGTGGTGGTGAGCACGGCGCCGAAGCCCGCCGCGAGCAGGGTGGTCAGGCCCTGGCTGGCGACCTGGAAGCTCGAGTAAAAGCCGCGCCGGTCGGGGGCATGCTCTGCCAGGAAAGCCGTCGCGCTGCCGAACTCGCCGCCTGCGGAGAAGCCCTGGATCATGCGCGCCAGCACGATGCCGACAGGTGCCAGCACGCCGATCGAGGCATAGGTGGGTAGCAGCGCGATGATCAGCGTACCCACCATCATCAGCAGGATCGACAGCGTCAGCGCGGCGCGGCGGCCTTTGCGGTCGGCATAGACGCCGATCACGATGGCCCCCAGCGGCCGCATGAAGAACGACACGCCGAACGTGCCCAGCGTCAGCAACAGCGAGGTGGTTTCGTCGTGGTTGGGAAAGAACAGCGCGGAGATGGTGACGGCGAAGAAGCCGTAGACGACCAGGTCGAACCACTCCAGGGCATTGCCGATGGAGGCCGATATCACCGCGCGCCAGGGATGGCGCGAAACGGGCGCTGCCGCCTGCGCCGCGCCGGTGTTGCCGGTACCGCTTGCCGATACTGCTGTCATGGTGTCTCCCTGTTATTTTTGGACATGACGCAACAACCGGCCCGCCGCGGAGGCGGGCCGTCCACAACGCAAAAAACGGCTTAGTTCACCCGCAGGCTGTCGACCACCTTGTGCAGGAACGACTCGCAGGCGGCGAGTTGTTCCAGTTCGACGAACTCGTCGGGCTTGTGCGCCTGCTGGATATCGCCGGGGCCGCATACCACGGCCGGGATGCCGGCGCGCTGGAACAGGCCGGCCTCGGTGCCATAGGCGACCTTGTTGACGTCACGGTCGGCGGTGAGCGCGCGCACCAGTTGCGTGATGGCTTCCTGCTCGGCCACGTCGAGCGACGGCGCGGCGGCGATCTTGCTGATGGTGAGGCCGGCGTCGCCGTGCTCGGCGCGCATCCTGGGCAGCAGCACCTCGTTGGCGTAGCCCTGGATGCGGGCGAAGATGGCTTCGGGATCGACCCCCGGCAGGTTGCGGAACTCGAACACGAACTCGCACAGCGCCGGGATGGTATTGAGCGCGATACCGCCCTGGATGGTGCCGGTCTGGGCGGTGGTGAAGGGCACGTCGAAGTCGCGGTCGTAGGGGCCGTTGGCCTTGAACTCGTCGGCGATGTCGCGGATGAAGCAGATCAGGCGCGCGGCGTACTCGATGGCATTGACGCCCTTGGGCGTGAGCGACGAATGCGCGGCCTGGCCCTTGACGCAGCAGCGGTAGGCATTGATGCCCTTGTGCGCCACGATCACGCGCATGCTGGTGGGCTCTCCCACGATGCAGCCGGCCGGGCGCACGCCGCGATCGCGCAGTTCGGCCAGCAGGTAGGGCGCGCCCATGCAGCCGATCTCTTCGTCGAAGGACAGCGCGTAGTGCACCGGCTCGCGCAACTTGGCCTGCAGGATGGTGGGCAGCAGCGCCAGGCTGGTGCCGATGAAGCCTTTCATGTCGCAGGTGCCGCGACCGTACAGGCGGCCGTCGCGGATCACCGGCTTGAACGGATCGGTGGTCCAGTTCTGGCCGTCCACCGGTACCACGTCGGTGTGGCCCGACAGCACGATGCCGCCATCGGTGCTGCCGTCTGCGGCGGGCACGGTGACGAACAGGTTGGCCTTGTCGCCCTGCGGGTTGTAGGTCAGGTGGGGGCGCAGACCCTTGGCCAGGAAATGATCGCGCACCGCTTCGATCAGGCCGAGGTTGGAATGGCGGCTGGTGGTGTCGTAGCTGACCAGGCGCTGGGTCCAGTCGAGCGCGCTGCCACGGTTGGCGGCATCGGCAGGCTTGCTGAGGGTATCGGCTTGCATGGCTTGGGGCCTTTGGCTTTGGGTAACGTGTTAACGTGTTAAGTGAACGATGCTACACCGAGGCGGGCTGAAGGTCCATGCACGGTGCACCATCGCCGCCCGCTCCCGCTCCCGCACCCGCGGCAATGCGCCGGAAGCGGGTAGCAGGGTGGCGGGGTAGCGCGGAGCAATGATCAGGCCAGTTGGCGCAACGTATGCTTGATCGTTTGCGCGCGCACTGCAATATCGGGCATCTTGGCCTCGATGCGCAGCTTGTCCTGGCCGGCGAGCTTGATGTGCCGGTTCTTCTGCACCAGGTCGATGATCTTCATCGCATCGATCGGCGGGTTGGGCAGGAACTGCATGCTGATCGCCGCATCGCTGGCGTCGATCTTGCGCACGCCCAGCGGCACGGCGGCAATGCGCAGCCGGTGGGTTTCGATCAGCGCCTGCGCCTGCGGCGGCAGCCGGCCGAAGCGGTCGATCAGCTCCTCCTGGATATCGTCCACGCGCTCGGCCGCTTCGCAGTTGGCCAGGCGCTTGTACAGCGACAGGCGTTCGTGCACGTCGGTGCAATAGTCGCTGGGCAGCAGGGCCGGGGTGCCGAGGTTGATTTCGGTGGTGGCCGCCAGCGGCGCCATCAGGTCGGGCTCCTTGCCGGCCTTGAGCGCCTTGACGGCGGCATTGAGCATGTCGGTGTAGAGCTGGAAGCCGATCTCGTGGATCTCGCCGGATTGCTTGTCGCCCAGCACTTCGCCCGCGCCGCGGATCTCCAGGTCGTGCATGGCCAGGTAGAAGCCCGAGCCCAGTTCTTCCATCTGCTGKATGGCTTCGAGACGGCGCTGCGCCAGCTTGCTCAGGCCGTCCACATCGTGCACCAGCATGTAGGCGTAGGCCTGGTGGTGCGAGCGCCCGACGCGGCCGCGCAACTGGTGCAGCTGCGCCAGGCCGAACTTGTCGGAGCGGTGGATCAGGATGGTGTTGGCGGTCGGCACGTCGATGCCGGTCTCGATGATGGTGGTGCACAGCAGGATGTTGTCGCGGCGCGCGACGAAGTCCCGCATCACGCGCTCCAGCTCGCGCTCGTGCATCTGCCCGTGCGCCACCGCGATGCGGGCTTCCGGTACCAGTTCGGCGAGCTTGGCGCGCTTGTTCTCGATGGTGTCGACTTCGTTGTGCAGGAAGTAGACCTGCCCGCCGCGCTTGAGCTCGCGCAGGATGGCCTCGCGCACCACGCCGTCTTCCTCGCGCCGCACGAAGGTCTTGATGGCCAGGCGCTTTTGCGGCGCGGTGGCGATCACCGAGAAATCGCGCAGGCCTTCGAGCGCCATGCCCAGCGTGCGGGGGATTGGCGTGGCGGTCAGGGTCAGCACGTCGACCTCGGCGCGCAGGGTCTTGAGCATTTCCTTCTGGCGCACGCCAAAGCGGTGTTCCTCATCGATAACGACCAGCCCGAGGCGCTGGAACTTGACATCGTCCGACAGCATCTTGTGCGTGCCGATCACGATGTCGGCGGTGCCGTCGTTGATCTGCTTGATGGCGCCGTCGATCTCCTTCTTGGTCTTGAAGCGCGACAGCTCCACGATCCGCACCGGCCATTCGGCGAAGCGGTCGGAGAGATTCTGGAAATGCTGCTCGGCCAGCAGCGTGGTGGGCGCCAGGATGGCCACCTGCTTGCCGCCCATGACCGCGACGAAGGCGGCGCGCAACGCGACTTCGGTCTTGCCGAAGCCCACATCGCCGCATACCAGGCGATCCATCGGCTTGCCCGAGGTCATGTCGGCAATCACCGCGGCGATGGCGGCGGCCTGGTCCGGTGTTTCCTCGAAGCCAAAGCTCTCGGCGAATTTCTCGTAGTCCCTGGGCGTGAGTTCGAAGGCATGGCCCTGGCGCAAGGCGCGGCGCGCGTACAGGTTGAGCAGTTCGGCGGCCGTATCGCGGATTTGCTGCGCGGCTTTGCGTTTCGCGCGGTCCCACTGGCCGGAGCCGAGCTGGTGCAGCGGCGCGGTGTCCGGATCGGCGCCGGAGTAGCGCGAGATCACGTGCAACTGGTGCACCGGCACGTACAGCTTGCTGCCTTTCTCGTAATCCAGGTGCAGGAATTCCTCTTCGCCCTGGCCCATGTCGAGCGTGACCAGGCCCTGATAGCGGCCGATGCCGTGTTCGCTGTGCACCACGGGGTCGCCGATCTTGAGCTCGGCCAGGTCGCGCACCATCGAGTCGACCGCGCTGGCTTGTTCCTGCTTGCGCCGGCCCGTGCGGCGCGCGGTGCCGGCATACAGCTCGGCCTCGGTGACAAAGGCCAGCGGCGCGATGCCGTCCGCGCCGGCCAGGGCGAAGCCGCTTTGCAGCGGCGCCACCACGATGGAGAAATGCGAGTCGCCGGCCAGGAAGGCGGCAAAGTCGTCGATCGGCTGCGGGCGCAGCCCGCTTTCGCCGAACAGCTGCAGCAGGGTTTCGCGCCGGCCGGCGGAGTCGGCGCACATCAGCACGCGCCGGTCCTTCTTCAGCAGCAGGGCTTCGAGGTTGACCAGCGGGTCTTCGGCGCGGCGGTTGACCGAGACATCGGGCAGCGGTTCGGCCAGCGGCGTAGTGTCCGCACTGGCGGCAGCCTGCAGCACCAGCCGCGCCAGCGGCTTGGCGCCGGCGAAGAACTGTTCCTCCAGCAGGAACAGCGCCGCGGGCGGCAGCAGCGGCCGCTCGCGGTCATGGCGCATGAAGTTGTAGCGCTGCGTGGTATCGGCCCAGAAACGGCGGATCGCCTCGTGTACATCGCCGACGTAGGCGATCTGGCTATCGGCCGGCAGGTAATCGAAGACGGTGGCCGAGCTTTCGAAGAACAGCGGCAGGTAGTACTCGATGCCGGCCGACGGTACGCCGTTGCCAATGTCCTTGTAGATCGTCGATTTGCTCGGATCGCCTTCGAACAGTTCGCGCCAGCGGCCGCGGAAGGCGGTGCGCGCGGCTTCGTCGAGCGGAAACTCGCGGCCGGGCAGCAAGCGCACTTCCTTGACCGGGTAAAGGCTGCGCTGGGTGTCGGGGTCGAAGGCGCGGATGGTTTCGATTTCCTCGCCGAACAGGTCGATACGGTACGGCAGCGGCGAGCCCATCGGGAACAGGTCGATCAGGCCGCCGCGCACGCTGTACTCGCCGGGCCGCATGACGGCGCTGACATGCTCGTATCCGGCCAGCGTGAACTGTGCCTTGAGCGCGGCTTCGTCGAGCTTCTCGCCCTGCTTGAAGAAGAATGTGTAGGCCGCCAGGAAAGCAGGCGGTGCCAGCCGGTAGAGCGCGGTCTGCGCCGGCACCAGCATGATGTCGCACTGGCCGCCCTGGATGTCGTGCAAGGTGGCCAGCCGCTCGGAGACCAGGTCCTGGTGCGGCGAGAAACTGTCGTAGGGCAGGGTTTCCCAGTCGGGCAGCAGGCGCACCCGCAAGTCCGGCGCGAACCAGGGGATTTCCTCGGCCAGTCGCTGGGCGTCGATTGCATTGGCGCACATCACCGCCAGCATCGGCACGCGCTCGCGGTGCTGGCTGGCGTAGGCGGCCAGCGCCAGGGCGTCGGCGGAGCCGGCCAGGCCGGACACGGTGTTGCGCTGGCCGGCCTTGACCAAGGGGAGGTTGGCGAAGGGGGCGGGACGATTGGCTTCAGGCATCGGGTGCGGGCTGGCTTGGTGGCTTGCTTGGGGCGTTGCGGACGTTGCAGGCGGTATGTGCTGTGCGTGTGCGTACGGTTGCGGGCAAGAAAGCGTGCCATGCAACAGCGACACCCCGCCGGCGTTGCGGGCGGGGTGCAGGCGGAGCAGGCGGYGCTCACAGGAACAAAGGCACTGCGCTTTCGTCGCCCGCATGTCCGCGGGCGAAGGCCGTATTATAGAATGCGCTCCGAAATCCGCGTTTTCAATGCCTTGCCTCGCGCCTGCCAGTCGGGTGGCGAGGGTGGAAAACTTGAAAGCCTTGCGCCGTGCTCCGTGCACGGCACCCACCTTGCCCCCTTGCGCTATCCGTGTCTGCTCGCCGTTTTGCCCTGATCCCCTGTGCCGGTACCGGCAGCCGCGCCGGCGGCAGCTTGCCCAAGCAATACCAGACTGTGGCCGGCCGGCCGATGATCTGGTACGCGCTGGCCGCCTTCGCGGCCTGCGATGCCATCAGCGCCACCGCGCTGGTGCTGGCGCCGGACGATATGCCGCTGGAGTCCCGCTTCGGCGCGGCGGCCTTTGCCGGCCTGCGTTTTGACACCGCGTTCGTGGGCGGCGATACGCGTCATGCTTCCGTGCTGGCGGGCTTGCATCACCTGGCACAGCTCGGCGCCACCGACCGCGACTGGGTGCTCGTGCACGATGCCGCGCGTCCCGGGCTCACGCCTGCCATGATCCACGCGCTGGTGCGCGCCGTGGAGGGCGAGAGTGGCGCGGAAGAAGATGGCCCCGACGCCGCCATCGGCGGCATCCTGGCGGTGCCGGTGCCCGATACGCTCAAGCGCGCCGACCCGGCATCCGGCGCCCAGCCGGCTGCCGTGGTGCGCATCGGCGCCACGGTACCGCGCGAGGGTTTGTGGCAGGCGCAGACGCCGCAGATGTTCCGCGTCGGCGTGCTCCGGCAGGCGCTGCAGGAAGCGTTGGCGGCGGGCGCGGTGGTGACCGACGAGGCCAGCGCGATCGAGCGGCTGGGCCTGCATCCGCGGCTGGTCAACGGCTCGCTGCGCAATTTCAAGGTGACCTATCCCGAAGACTTCGCCCTGGCCGAGCTGCTGCTGGGCGAAGACGCCGCCACGAAGCCCTGAAACCCATTCCCTAACCCGATCCTGAAGGAGTGCCGCTCCCATGACCCCATTCGATATCCGCGTCGGCCAAGGCTACGACGTGCACGCGCTGGTGCCCGGCCGCAAGCTCATCCTGGGCGGCGTGGACATCCCCCACGATCGCGGACTGCTCGGGCATTCCGACGCCGACGCGTTGCTCCATGCGATTACCGATGCATTGTTCGGCGCGGCAGGCCTGGGGGACATCGGCCGGCATTTCCCGGATACCGATGCGCGTTTCGCGGGGGCGGACAGCCGTGTGTTGCTGCGCGAGGCCGCTCGGCGGGTTCGCGAGGCCGGCTACGAAATCGGCAATGTGGACGCGACCGTGATCGCGCAGGCGCCGAAGCTGGCGCCGCATATCGGCGCCATGGTGGCAAACCTGGCCGAAGACCTCGGCTTGCCGCCGGCAAGCTGCAACGTCAAGGCCAAGACCAATGAGAAGCTGGGCTTCGAGGGAAAGCAGGAAGGCATCGTGGCGCAGGCCGTGGTGCTGATCTGGCGCGGCACGATCGCGAACACGCAGGACTAAGGCTGACGGCGGGGACGGTGACCGCCGGGCCGGCGTTCGGCCGTCCCGGTGTTCAGCCTTTGGACGTTGTGCCGGCCTCCGCCGCTTTTTCGGGCGACAGGGTGTAGACGTAGTCGATCAACCGGGCCATCTGTCCTGAGCGCGCACCAGCCTCCGTGCGTTTGGCAAAGCCCATTTGCTCGCAAAGCCGGTTGGCGGATTTCATTTCCGGCATGGTCCGCACCAGCAACGCGCTGGCGCCGATATCGCGCGCGCGCTGGATGCAGACCTGCATCAGCGTGCGGCCCAGCCCAAGGCTCCGCGCCTGCGGGTTCACCGCCAGCAGGCGTGCTTCCGGCAGGCCTAGCGTGATGGTGCTGCCGTCCAGTGCCTGCAGGGTGGCGCCCGGGTGGCAGAACAACACCGCACCGCTGATGCCGTGATCGGTTTCCGCCACCCACCACTCCATTTCCGAGGTTGTTGCCGCCAGCACGGATTTCATGCCTTGCTGGAAGGACGCCCGGCAATCCTCCATGATCTCCAGTTCGTATTGGCCATAGGCCTGCTGGGTCACCGCGGCAATGTCGCCCCAGTCGTGCACGGCGGCAAGCCGGTAGTGGAAGCGCGGGGAGGTATGCGAGGGAAGGGAGCTCATGGCGGAGGGGTGAAGACTGTGACCTTTGCTGGATTGTAGGCTCTTCGGTGCACAAATGCAGTCAGTGAATCACCGACTTGGCACACCGGCCACAGGCTTGCGCCGCCACGAGCGGAACGTGTGGCGGGGCCCGTCGGCATAACGCCGCGGGGCCCCGTGGACGCACCATGAAGGCCGGGCCGGCACGTGCCGGCCTGCGGCCCTGTGCGGTC
Source organism: Cupriavidus sp. 05T313 (assembly GCF_056396665.1). Taxonomy (NCBI): domain Bacteria; kingdom Pseudomonadati; phylum Pseudomonadota; class Betaproteobacteria; order Burkholderiales; family Burkholderiaceae; genus Cupriavidus; species Cupriavidus sp. 05T313. The sequence continues at coordinate 21,813 of NZ_JBFTLX010000030.1, forward strand.
TTATTCCGCGGCGATCACATTGGCGGCGGCCACTACGACGGCAGCAATGCGGCCCACGTCGCGCAGTTGCTGCGCGGTCATGCCTTGCTCGTTCTTGAGCAGCGCGTAGTGCGACTTGATGCAGAAATGGCACTTGCCGACGATGGAGGCGGCGAGCGCATACATCTCGAAGCGGCGCTTGTCCACGCCGCCATGCGTGGCGTACGCATTCATGCGCAGGCCGGCCGGTTGGGTGGCCAGATCGGGGTCGTCCGCCATTTCAACGAACGGATACCAGACGTTGTTCATCCCCATCAGCGCGGCGGCGGTCAGCACCGCGTTGGTTTCCTCGGGCGACAGCACGCCGGCATTGCGGATCGCATCGACAATCACGCGGCTCTTGGCGGCAAACGCCGCAGCCAGGGCTACCGCTACCGCATCGTTGCCCTCGAGCGAGGAGCGGGCGATGGTGCCGTCAAGGTTCAGGCGAATGTCCTTGGCGTAGTCAGGGATGAGGCCTTTAATCGTGCTGAGGAATTCCATACAAATCTCCTATCGGTAGGGGCTCAAAAAACCCGCCATGGCGGGTTTCGAGGTGCGGGCCGGAGCCCGCCGCGCAAATCGTCACAAACCACCGGCCATTGAGCACCGGCGGTTTGTTCAGCATGCCAGCTGGTCGACAGCTTACAGCGTGGCGCCGCCAACAGCGCGGTTGCACGGGCACAGCTCGTCCGTTTGCAGGCCGTCGAGGATACGCAGGACTTCGTCCGGGTTACGGCCGACGTTCAGGTTGTTCACCGACACGTGCTGGATGACATTGTCCGGATCGACGATGAAGGTAGCGCGCAGTGCGACGCCGGCAGCGTGGTCACGCACGCCAAGCTGGTCGATCAGCGAGCCGGTCACGTCGGCGAATTGCCATTGGTCCAGCTTGTTCAGGTCCTTGTGCTCACGGCGCCATGCCAGCTTCACGAATTCGTTGTCGGTCGAGCCGCCCAGCACGATCGCGTCGCGGTCGGCGAAGTCGCCGTTCAGCTTGGCGAAGGCAACGATTTCGGTCGGGCACACGAAGGTGAAGTCCTTCGGGTAGAAGTAAATGATCTTCCACTTGCCTTCGAACGATTTTTCGGTGATGTCTTCGAAGGCCGACTGGCCGTTCTCTTCATGGTTGTTGAAACCCGGCTTGACACCGACGACGTGGAAGGCTTCGATCTTGTCACCAACGGTCTTCATAGACTGCTCCTGGATACGGTTGAAGAGAAACGCTCGCGCTGCCAGCCAGGCCTTGAGGCCCGGGCTGCCGCGCAACGAACATGGATTATGCGTCATCCCCGGAGGCGGGGCTAATTGATATTCTCAAAGAGCCCGATAGCCAGGCGCGGGGGGCCGCGTGTCCGGCAGCGCGCGCGCCGATCGACGATGGTGGCGGCGCCATGTTGCGGCGCGATGTCAGCCGCCTCCGCCGCTCGCGCAGCCCTGCCGGAAGGGGGAGTCTACCCCAGCAGGGCCGCCGTGGCGTAGCTCAGACCGTCCTGGCCGCCGGTTCGACGTAGGCGTGCTGCCGTCCGCCGCGGAAAATCACCAGCGTGGCGATAAGCCCGCACGCAGCGGCGAACATCAGCCACAGGCCSGGCGCGGCCTTGTTGCCGGTGCTGTGGATCAGGTAGGTCGAGATGGCCGGCGTGAAGCCGCCGAACAAGGCCGTGGCGAGGCTGTAGGCCAGCGAGAAGCCGGCAGTGCGCACCGCGGGCGGCATCACTTCGGTCAGCGTCACCACCATCGCGCCGTTGTAGCTGCCATACAGGAAAGACAGCCACAGCTCGACCATCAGCAGGCGGCCGAAAGACGGCTCAGCCACCAGCCAGGACACTGCCGGATAGGCCGTGAGCAAGGTGAGGATGGTGAAGATCACCAGCAGGGGCTTGCGGCCCACGCGATCCGACAAGGCACCCATCAGCGGCAGCCAGATGAAGTTGGACAGCCCAACGCACATGGTGACGATCAGGTTGTCCACGTCGTCGAGCTTGAGCACGGTCTTGCCGAAGGTCGGCGTGTAGGCGGTGATCATGTAGAACGACACCGTGGTCATCACGACCATCATGCAGCCGGCGATGATGATGCGCCAGTTCTCAAGCATCGAGCGGTAGATCTCGCGGATGGCGGGGCGATGCTTGCGCGTCTTGAATTCCTCGGTTTCCTCCAGCGAGCGGCGGATCAGGAACAGGAAGGGCACGATCAGGCAGCCGATCAGGAACGGCACGCGCCAGCCCCATTCACCCATCTGCTCGGGCGACAGCATGGCATGCAGGACCACGCCGAGCAGGCCGGCAAAGATCACCGCCACCTGTTGGCTGGCCGACTGCCAGGCCACGTAGAAGCCCTTCTTGCCGGGCTTGGCGATCTCTGCGAGGTAGACCGACACGCCGCCCAGTTCCACCCCTGCGGAGAAGCCCTGCAGCAAGCGGCCCGCCAGCACCAGCAATGGCGCGGCCACGCCGATCGAGGCATAGCCCGGCACGCAGGCGATCAGCAAGGTGCCCAGCGCCATCAGGACCAGGGTCAGGATCAGCCCCTTGCGGCGGCCGTGATGGTCGATATACGCGCCGAGGATGATGGCGCCGAGCGGACGCATCAGGAAGCCCGCGCCGAAGGTCGCGAGCGAGAGCATCAGCGACGCGAACTCGTTGCCGCTGGGGAAGAACGTCTTGGCGATGGCGGCGGCATAAAAGCCGTACACCATGAAGTCGTACATTTCCAGGAAGTTGCCGCTGACGACGCGGAACACGGTGCGGAACCCGTGTTGCTGGGTGGGGGAGTTTGACATTTGGCTGTCTCTCGCAGATGCCGCCGGTTGGTTCCGGAGGCTTGATTTTGGTCGGCTGCCAGCCAGGATCCGGGATCAGCTATGCGGGGGACTGGCTTTGGCTGGGCTTGGGTTTGGGGGTGTCCTGCTGATGGCGGCAAGTTTGCGCCGGGGGGGCTGTCATTACGCTGTCAAATGGCTTTCAGTTTGATATCAAATGCTGTCGAAAGCCTGTCAGCGGAGGGGGGCGGTGGGGTGTTGTTGGCGTTTGTGATTTAACGTCAACTGTAACTGCTTAACTTCAAAGTCAATGGCTTAAAGTCAAAGGCAGTTTCACCTCCCCTGCGGGGAGGCGACCTACTTTCTTGTCTCGCCAAGAAAGTAGGCAAAGAAGGCGCCCCATACGGGATGAGCAAACCTTCACGGCTCGCTTCGCATCGCGGGATGGTGTGGCCCGCCCGTCGGGCGCTTCTCACGGCTAAACCGAATCGCGGATCGGTTGCGGCGCCTTGATTTGAGATCTTGCGCAGTGCGAGCGCTGGGGTTTGGGGTCGGCGGGGCTGCGCGCGTTTTACGCCCGCCTGAAAAACGCACTGACAACCAGCCCCGTAGCCGGCGCTGGCCGGTTGGCCAACATCAAGCGCCCGCCATTCCGCTGCAGGATACGGTTGACAATCGACATGCCCAATCCCGCCCCCTTCGCTTCGCTGCGCGCGCCATCCAGCCGGTAGAACGGTCGCGTCAACAAAGGCAACTGGGCTTCTGGCACACCATTGCCATGGTCGGCCACCGTCAGCACGGCTTCTTTGTCTTCTATCCGCGTACTGATCTCGACGACCGCCACCCCGTTGTCTTCATCCTTGGCATAGCGCCGCGCGTTTTCAACGAGGTTGTCGAGGATGCGCTGCACTTCCATGCGGTTGGCAACGGCCATCACGGGGGCGCTGGCGCGTACATGCACGCGCACATCGTCGTGCGCGCCATAGACGCCGACAGCATCCTGGACAAGGGCGGACAGGTCGACGGGTTCGACCGTCTCCAGCGCCGGCCGGGCGTAGTTGAGGAATTGCCCGATGATGGCGTCCATCTGTTCGATGTCGGCAATCATGGCCTCGCGTGTGGTGTCATCCACGGGCGACATTTCGGTTTCCAGCCGCAGCCGCGTGAGCGGTGTGCGCAGGTCGTGCGAAATGCCGGCCAGCATGACCACGCGGTCGTCGTCGAGTTGGCGCAGGTCGCGCACCATCTGGTTGAAGCTGTGGTTGGCCTGCGCTACCTCGCTGGCGCCGTGTTCGGGCAGTGTGGGCGGGTCGCCCCCGCCGCCGATGGCGCGCGCCGCGTTGGCCAGCCGCTTGAGCGGGTGGTTGACCAGTGACGTGATAAAGGCGGCGCCGATGATCGACAGCAGCAGCGCGGCAATACTCCACCAGAGCCACTGGATGCCGGGCACGCGTTCGAACCGTTCGGGGCTGATCGCGACCCAGTAGTCGTCGCCTTCGATCTCGAAGCTGACCCAGACACCCGGGATGTCGTTCACCGTGGTCGCGATCACGGTGCCTTCGCCAAGCCGGCTGCGAATCTCCTGCTRCACCAGTGGGGTCAGGAAGGGATTTGTCGTCGCTACCGTGAAATCGTCGTCTTTCTCACGCGGGTAGACCTTGATGCCTTCGTTCTGCACCAGGTCGAGCAGCAGGAAGCGCCGCCGCGCGGGGTCGGAATAGAGCAGGGCTGCGCGCGTGAGCTTGACCACGCTGACCACCTGCATGGCGACCTGCTGGGCGCGCGGAGCGCGTTCGAAGAGCCGATAGCTCTGGAACCAGATACCCAGCGAGATCGCCAGCAAGAGGGCGATCAGCATGAAAGTTCGCCAGAACAGCGAACCGAACAGGCGCGTAGCCGTGCGGCTGATGACAGTCGCCACGATCCGCGGCGCCTTACTTCACGCCATCGGGGATGAATACGTAGCCGAGGCCCCAGACCGTTTGTATGAAACGCGGGTTGCCCGGATCGGGCTCGATGAGCTTGCGCAGGCGCGAGATCTGCACGTCGAGACTGCGGTCGAATACCTCGTACTCGCGGCCACGCGCCATTTCCATGAGCTTCTCGCGCGACAGCGGCTGGCGCGGATGCCGGGCGAAGACCTTGAGCACCGAGAACTCGCCGGTGGTCAGGGTGATCTCTTCGTCGTTCTTGGTCAGCGTGCGCGTAGCGAGGTTGAGCACGAAGTCGCCGAAAGCGAAGGTTTCCGGTGTTTCGGAGGGGGCGCCGGGGACTTCGGCGGGGCCCTTGCGGCGCAGCACCGCGTGGATCCGCGCAATCAGCTCGCGCGGGTTGAAAGGCTTGGGCAGGTAGTCGTCGGCACCCATCTCGAGGCCGACGATGCGATCGACATCCTCACCCTTGGCGGTAAGCATGATGATGGGCGTCTGGTCGTTGGCGCCACGCAGCCGGCGGCAGATCGACAGGCCATCCTCGCCCGGCATCATCAGGTCGAGTACTAGCAGGTCGAAACGCTCGCGCAACCAAAGCTTGTTCATCGCGGTGGCGTTTTCTGCTACCAGTACCGTGAAGCCCTGTTCGCCAAGGTAGCGGCGCAGCAGGTCGCGCAGACGGGGGTCGTCGTCTACGACGAGAATCTTGTGACTGGTATTTTCCATGGCGGTATCTTAGCGACAAACGCTTTCGGTCAAAATGGCTTAACAAAAGGTTACATACTTTACCGCGTGGTATGCGGGCGCGCATCTACCCTGCGTTTACACTGCCGCATACCGTTTCCGCAGCCAGTCCCACGGGTTTTTCGTGGGTTTCCGCCGTGAAAACTCACTGCCATGAGGCGGCGAGGCGGGGCTACCGGATTTCCGGCTTCCGGCGGTCCTGCTACTGCCGCTTCCGAAGCCAAAACCGCCATTATCAATGAAAGTCACCCGCAAGCGCGCCGGGCGTACCCTTTACCGCGCCGGCGCGGCTGTCGCGCTGCTCCTTGCTGCCAGTGCGGGATACCCGCAATCGCCTGGCATGGCGCACTTGCTGCCTGGTCCCGGCAAGGCCGGACTCCGTGAGGGCGGCCCGCACAACGGGCAAGATGAGGCGCGCGCGCGCGCCGGAAAGTACCGCACCGAGCGCGATCTGAACGAGCGTTTGCCCCGCGCACTCCCAAACGACAAACTTTCGCCGGACGATCGGCGCAAGCTGCGCCAGAACCTGTATGAACTGGGGCGGGAGATGTACCAGGGCGGCTAGGCCGCGCATATGACGCAGCTTGGCATAGTGCGCGGCATCCGGATATCGGGGTGCGTCCTACTTCTGGCCTGTAGGCCCGCCTGCAGCCGCCGCCAGCGTCCAGCCCRCGGCGTCCCGGTCCTTCCCAAGACTTTCCCGCCGGTTGCCGTGCCGGCGGCCTCTTTCAGGGCAGGCCGGCGTGCGGCACTTCCACTTCGGTCATCAGGATATGGCCCAGGCGGGAGGCGCGGCGCTCGGCCTCATCGAAATTCGGCGCCGCGGCCAGGAACAGCGTGGTGCCTCGCGGGCCACCCAGGGCTGCCGCGAATATGCCCGTCCCGCAGGCGATCTCTTCAGCGATATGGCCGCCGGGCATCACCCGCAATACACGATTACCGATAGCGTCGGCCACCCACAGCGCGCCTTCCGCGTCCTGCGCGCAGCCATCCGGCGCGACCTTGGCGCCGCCCAGCACCTGAGCCAGCTCGGTGCCGGCAGGCTGGCTGCCGAACAGCGCCCAGTCGCGGCGGGGGCCAAGCGAGCCATCCGCGTGCAGATCGAACGCCGAGATGCGGTTGCCAAGCGTCTCCCCAACCACCAGTGACTTGCCGTCCGGCGTAATGACCGAGCCGTTCGGAAAGAACAAGCCGTCGGCCACCACGGTGACCGTGCCATCGGGATCGACCCGCGCCAGGCTGGCGGTGCGCATGGGCGCGCCGGCCATCAGGTCGAAGCCGAAATTGCCCACATAGGCACGGCCGTGCTGGTCCACCACCATGTCGTTCACATGCCCGCTGGCCACTGCTGACAGGTCGGCATGCACGCTGAGGCTGCCGTCCGCTTCGCGCCGCAGCAGCTTGCGGTCGCGCATCGAGACGATCAGCAGGCGCCCGTCCGGCAGCCAGCCGAGGCCCGAAGGCTGCTGCGGTACCTCGGCGATCGGCTCGACGGTGCCATCCAGGCTCACCGCCATCACCCTGTGCGTGTAGAAATCCGAGAGCCAGAGCCGGCCCTCGTGCCAGCGCGGGCCTTCCAGGAAGGTGTGTCCCTCGGTCAGTACCGACAATTCGCGGCGCGCCATGCGTGTCTCCTTTGTGATCTTTCGATCTTTCGATCTTGTGATTGGATGTGCCTACATCCAATACGATTTGCGCCGGGATCGCAAGCGTGCCGCAGTGGGGTGTCAGGCGCGCGGCTGGAAATGCCGCAGGAAGTCGACGAAGGCCTCGGCGGCCTGCTGGGCGTCGTCCGCGGTGATGGTCTCGAGCGGGTTGTGGCTGATGCCACCGTTGCCGCAGCGCACGAAGAGCATCGCCACGTCGGTAATGCGCTGCATCATCATGGCGTCGTGCCCCGCGCCCGAGGGCAGTTCGTAGGCTTGCAGGCCGCGCTTTTTCAGCACCGCGCCAAACTGGTCCATCAGCCAGCGCGCGCAGGGCGCGTTGTTCACCGGCGCCACGCGTTCCACCTCGGCAACGAGGCCGCGGCGCGCGGCGATCGCCTGGATGCCGGCCACGATGTCGGCAATGGCGGCCTCGCGGATGCCATCCTCGCCAGCGCGGATGTCCATGGAAAACACGCATTCGGCGGGGATGACGTTGCTTGAGCCGTTCGGCACCTGCAACTGGCCCACCGTGCCGACCAGCGCAGGCACCTCGGCGCAGCGCCGTTCCACCAGCAGCACCATTTCGGCGGCGGCCGCGGCGGCGTCCTTGCGCATGGTCATGGGGGTGGTGCCGGCGTGGCTGGCCAGGCCTTGCACGCGTACCTGGAAGCGGCTGCTGCCTGCAATCTGCGTGACCACGCCGAGCGGCAGGCCGTGGTGCAGCAATACCGGGCCTTGCTCGATATGGACTTCGACAAAGCCATGCAGGGTAGCGGGGTCCACCGCCGCGGCTTGCAGGGCTTCAATGGTGCCCGCGCCCGGCAGGCCAGAGGCGGCCAGCGCTTCGCGCAGCGTCACGCCATCGGTGTCGGTGCGGTCCAGCAAAGCCGGGTCGAAGCGCCCGGCCAGCACGCTGCTGGCCAGGAAGCTGGTCTTGAAGCGCAGCCCTTCCTCTTCGGCGAAACCCACCACGTCAAAGTGATAGGGCAGGCGGATGCCGGCGGCATTGAGCGCGCCCACCACGGCAACCGGCAGCAGGATGCCGAGCCGGCCGTCATAGCGGCCGCCGTTGCGCACCGTGTCGAAGTGCGAGCCGGTCATCAGCACGCGCGCCGCATCGCCCACGGCCGGGTCGGCGGCATAGCGGCCGATCACATTGCCGATGGCATCGATGCGAACCTGCATCCCCGCCGCCTCCATCCATTCGGCCAGCCGCGCCTGCGCGGCGCGGTGGGCGGGCGTCAGGTAGGCGCAAGTCAGGCCACCCTCCATGTCCGAGAAGCACGCCAGGGCGGCAGCCTGGTCAAGAATGGCCTGGCCAAGCGGAAAGGGGGGCTGGGGAGATTGGATCATGGCAGTTGCGCGGAAGGGAAGGCAGAGACAATGCGGAAATCCTCACGCCCGGAAGCGGGCGTGAGGACTCGTGATGATACCCGGAGGCGGGCCGCCAGGAGCCCGTCGCGCCCGGCTGGCACTCAGGCGGCAGTCAGCGATTGCCCATCCAGGTCTTCCATGCGATCCAGAGCTTGCGCATCGGCGTCAGCGAGATGCGCTGGTTCAGTACCTGGAAGCCGCTGGCCTCGACTTCATCAAGCAGTGTCTGGTAGATCGCGCCCATCACCAGGCCGGCGCGCTGGGCGCGGCGATCGGCGCGGGGCAGCAGCGCCAGCGCTTCCCGGTAGAGTGTGCGAGCCTGTTCGGCCTGGTGGCGCATCAACGTCACGAAGCGGTCCGAATGGATGGCCTGGTTGATCTCGGACACGGGTACCTCGAAGCGCTGCAGCGTGTTGACCGGCAGATAGATCCGGCCGCGCCGGGCGTCCTCGCCGACATCGCGCAGGATATTGACCATCTGCAGCGACAAGCCCAGCTTTTCCGCGAATTCGAGCGTGCGCGCATCTTGATAGCCCAGGATGCGCGCGCTCATGGTGCCGACCACGCCGGCCACGCAATGGCAATAGCGCGCGAGCGCGATGTCATCAAGGTAGCGCGACTGGGTCAGGTCCATCTCCATGCCTTCGAGCACTTCGCCGAACATCGACTGCGTCAGGCCGTACGCCTGCACGTGCGGCTGGAGCGCCTTGGTGACGGGGTGGGTGGGTGCGCCATTGAACATCTGGCCAAGCTCGCTGCGCCACCAGGCGAGCKGTTGGTGGGCAACGCTGGCGTCCTGGGTGTCGTCCACCACATCGTCGACTTCCCTGCACCAGGCGTAGAGCGCGGTGATGGCCTGCCGCCGCTCCGGCGGCAGGAACAGGAAGCTGTAATAGAAACTGGAGCCGCTCTGCGCGGCTTTTTCTTGGCAATACTGATCGGGCGTCACGCCGGTCTCGGGTCGGTGATTGGGGGGCTTTATGACTGCGGGCGTCGCCGCGGCCTGTCTGGCGGAACATGGGGGCCGGCCTGGGTGCAACCGGCAGCACGCGTTTTCGCGGGACGCGCCATGGCAGCGCCAAGAGCCGGGAACGTGGGCGACAGCCGCCCCGCGATCCGTGGCGAGGCCGCGCGAGCGACGGGCCGGATTGTAGCATTTGCCCTCTAATGGCCTTGCGGTGCGTCATCGGCGCCAGCCAGCAGCGATGGCTGGCGCGGCAGGCTGCGCGCCAGCCGGCAACAATGGCGTCTGCGACGTTACGCCGCGCCGCGCCCCGATTTTTTGCGCCACATTGGCTCGCCGGCGTGTTTGTCACCTGAATAGTGCTTTTTTCGTTGCATGTTCTTCCGGTGTGGTTTGACGCCTTCGGGTGGTCCCCTATATATTGCTGACCGGCGAGTTATTAATTAACGCGCCGCCTTCCGCAGTGCCCGCTGTTTCACCGATTCCTCGCTTAACTCATGCCAGTGCCTTCTCCCAGGCCGGAAGTTGCGGCCGTCGATGTGCCTTTTTCCACTCTGGTGGATGCCAGCGGAGCTGCTGCGGCGATGGCGGATACCGCTCGCCGCGCGCTGCCGGCCCGCGCGCGGCTCATGGTGCCGGTACTTGCCGGCTTGCTGGTGCTGGGTGGCTGTAATCGCCAGCCCGAGCGCCCACCTGAAATCCGCCCCGTGCGGTTGATGCAGGTGCGGCCCGGCGCGGGCAAGACCGATCTCGAGTTCTCCGGCGACGTGCGGCCCCGGATCGAATCACGGCTGGGCTTTCGCGTCGGGGGCAAGATCGCTGCCCGCCTGGTCGATGTGGGCGCCACAGTCCGCAAGGGCCAGCCGCTCGCACGGCTCGATCCCACCGACCTGAGCCTGGCGGAAGCGGGCTCGCGTGCCCAGTACGACGCGGCCAGGACCGATCGCGACCTCGCCGAGGCCGATCTCAAGCGTTACAACGAGCTGTTCGCCAAGAAATTCATCAGCGCCGCCGAGCAGCAACGTCGCCAGGCCACCTATGACTCCGCCGTCTCCCGCCTGCGCCAGGCCGAGGCAGGGCTGCGCAACCAGTCCAACCAGACTACCTATGGCGTCCTGACCGCCGACGCCGACGGCGTGGTGACGCTGATCGAAGCGGAGGTTGGCCAGGTAGTCGCGGCAGGCCAGTCGGTTGTCCGGGTGGCGCAAACCGCCGAGAAAGAGGTGGCGGTCGGGTTGCCGGAAGATCAGGTCGAGCGCCTGCGGGGCATTTCCGACGTGACGGTGCGGACCTGGGCCGAGCCCGGCCGTCCCCTGCCAGGCCGCGTGCGGGAGATATCCCCGATGGCCGACCCGGTTACGCGTACCTATGCGGCCCGCATCAGCGTGCCCAACCCGCCGCCGGACTTCAAGTTCGGCATGACCGCCGTGGTGACATTCACCCGCACCGGCGACAACGCCACGCTGCGCGTGCCGCTTTCCGCGCTGCTGCAGCAACAGGGTAGCAACCAGGTCTGGGTGTATGACGCTGCCAAGGGCACCGTGCAGCCGGTCGCGGTCACCCTGGGCGAACTGCAGGGCAACGAGGTCCAGGTCAGGCAGGGGCTGTCCGCCGGGCAAACCATCGTCACCGCGGGCGTGCACCTGCTCAAGCCCGGCCAGAAAGTGAGGCCGCTGCAGGCGGTGGCGTCCGCGCCGGCCGTGCGCAACTAGGGCGCGCAGCATGGACCATTCCCGTTTCAATCTCTCCCGCTGGGCCCTGGAGCACCAGCCGCTGACCCGTTACCTGCTGGTGGTGCTGCTGCTGGGCGGGCTCTTCGCGTTCTTCCAGCTCGGCCAGGACGAAGACCCGCCCTTCACCTTCCGGGTAATGGTGGTGCAGGCGTTCTGGCCTGGCGCCACCGCCGAGCAGATCGCGGTGCAGGTCACCGACAAGATCGAGCGCCAGTTGCAGGAGGTGCCCTACGCCGACAAGATCCGCAGCTTCTCCAAGCCCGGCGAGACCACGGTGATCTTCCAGCTCAAGGACACCGCGCCGGCAAAGGACACCGCGCAGATCTGGTACACGGTGCGCAAGAAGRTCGGSGACATCGCSCAGACSCTGCCGCMGGGCGTGCGCGGSCCRTTCTTCAACGAYGARTTCGGCGAYGTSTACGGCTCGATCTACGCGCTGTCCGCCGATGGCTTCAACTACAAGGAACTGCGCGAATACGCCGACCTGGTGCGCCAGCAACTGCTGCGCGTGCCGTCGGTAGCCAAGGTCGCGCTGATCGGGCTGCAGGACGAGAAGGTCTATATCGAATTCAACCAGGCACGCTTTGCCCAGCTCGGCCTGGACATCAATGCAATCGCGGACCAGATCTCCCAGCAGAACAGCATGACCGCCAGCGGCGTGCTGGTGACGCCTGGCGACAACCTGCAGGTGCGCCTGTCGGGACAGTTCGCCAAGGTGGCCGACCTGGAAAACCTGGTGCTGCGCGGCCCCAACGGCACCGCCAACATCCGCCTGGGCGATATCGCCCATGTCTACCGCGGCTATGTCGATCCGCCGGCGAGCAAGATGCGCTTCCAGGGCAAGGAAGTGATCGGGCTGGGCATCTCGATGGAGAAGGGCGGCGACATCATCGCGCTGGGCAAGAACCTGCGCGCCGCGACGGATGGCTTGCGCGGGCAGTTGCCGGTCGGCATCGAGCTGGATCAGGTGCAGAACCAGCCCGACGCGGTCGAGCGCTCGGTTGGCGAGTTCGTGCATGTGTTGATCGAAGCGGTGGTGATCGTGCTGGGCGTGAGCTTTGTCTCGCTCGGCCTGCATACCAGGCCGCTGCGGCTGGATGTGCGGCCGGGGCTGGTGGTGGCGCTGACCATTCCGCTGGTGCTCGCCGTCACGTTCCTCTTCATGAACATGTTCGGCATCGGGCTGCACAAGATATCGCTCGGGGCACTGATCGTGGCGCTCGGGCTGCTGGTCGACGACGCCATCATCGCGGTGGAGATGATGGTGCGCAAGCTGGAGGAAGGCTTCTCCAAGATGGAGGCGGCCACGTTCGCCTACACCTCCACCGCGATGCCGATGCTGACCGGCACGCTGATCACCGCCGCCGGCTTCCTGCCAGTGGGGCTGGCGCGTTCGACCGTGGGCGAGTACACCTTCGCCATCTTTGCCGTGACCGCGATGGCGCTGGTGCTGTCGTGGCTGGCCGCTGTCTACTTCACGYCCTACCTGGGCTACCTACTGCTCAAGTCCCGGCCGGCCGGCGAGGGCGAGCAGCATGAGGTGTTCGACACGCCGTTCTACAACCGCTTCCGCCAGTTGGTGAACTGGTGCGTGACCTGGCGCAAGACGGTGATCGTCATCACCCTGGTGGCCTTCGGCCTTGGCCTGTACGCCTTCAAGTTCGTCGAGAAACAGTTCTTCCCGGATTCGAGCCGGCCGGAGCTGATGGTGGAATTGTGGATGCCCGAGGGCACCAGCTTTGCGCAGACCGAGGCCGAGGCCAAACGCTTCGAGGCCGCGCTGCGCGGGGACCGCGAGATCGCCAGCCTGACCACATTCGTGGGCAGCGGCGCGCCGCGCTTCTACCTGCCCCTCGACCAGATATTTCCGCAGACCAATGTGGCGCAGGTGATCGTGATGCCGGCCGGGGTGGCACTGCGCGACCGCGTGCGGCAGCGCGTCGTCAGCCTGCTGGCGAGCGATTTCCCGCAGTTGCGCGGACGCGTCAAGCTATTGCCGAACGGGCCGCCGGTACCTTATCCGGTGCAGTTCCGGGTCATCGGGCCGGATGCCGCCGGCGTGCGCAAGCTGGCCGACGAAGTCAAGGCCGTGATGAGCGCCAACCCGAATACGCTGGGCGTCAATGACAACTGGAACGAGAGCGTCAAGGTGCTGCGCCTGGATATCGACCAGGACAAGGCACGCGCGCTCGGCGTCAGCACCACCGCCATCGCGCGCGTGACGCAGACCGTGCTGAGCGGCGTGGCCGTGGGGCAGTATCGCGATGGCGACAAGCTGATCGACATCCTGATGCGCGCGCCGCGCAACGAACGCGACGCCATGTCCGACCTGCAGAACATGCAGGTACCCACCGCCAGCGGCCGCGTGGTGCCGTTGACCCAGGTCGCGCGCATCGCTTTCCGCTCCGAGCCTGGCGTGATCTGGCGCGAGAACCGCGACTTCGGCGTGACCGTGCAGTCCGATGTGGTCGAAGGCATCCAGGGCCCCACCGTGACGGCGCAGATCAATCCCAAGCTGGACAAGCTGCGCGCCACGCTGCCGGCGGGCTACCRCATCACCGTGGCCGGGGCGGAAGAGGAAAGCGGCAAGGCTGGCGCGTCGATTGCCGCGCAGCTGCCGCTGTGCATCTTCATCATCTTCACGCTGCTGATGCTGCAGTTGCACAGCTTTTCGCGCTCGCTGATGGTGTTCCTGACCGGGCCGCTGGGGCTGATCGGGGCGGCCGCCACGCTGCTGCTGCTGAGCGCGCCGATGGGCTTTGTGGCGCAGCTTGGCATCACCGCGCTGCTGGGCATGATCATCCGCAACTCGGTGATCCTGGTCGACCAGATCGAGCAGGACATCAGCGCCGGCGCGCCGGTCTGGGAAGCCATCGTCGAGTCGGCCGTGCGCCGCTGCCGCCCGATCATCCTGACCGCCGCGGCCGCCGTGCTGGCCATGATCCCGTTGTCGCGCTCGGTGTTCTGGGGGCCGATGGCGGTGGCGATCATGGGCGGGCTGGTGATTGCCACGGCGTTGACGCTGCTGTTCCTGCCGGCGCTGTATGCGGCGTGGTTCCGGGTGAAGGCGCCGGAAGCGGGCGCGGCAGTCCTGGCGCGCTGAACATGCCCGGGATCGTGCTCGGACGGCTGGCGCCGCCGAGTACGCATCGCGCCTTACATCAATTCAAAACTCACATCCTGCGCCCCTTCCCACAGCACCTTGGTGCCCAGCGCGCGCAGGTTCTCCTTGCCTTCCACGATCGTCAGGAAATGGTTGCCCGCCAGTTGCCCCATCTTGCTGGCGAAGCAGCAACTGCCGTACGCCAGGATGATCTCGGTTTCGCTGTAGCCGCCGGGGTAGAACAGGATGTCGCCCACCGACGGGTGGCTGGTGTGGTTCTCGAAGTCCACGCCCAGCTTGAATTCGCCCAGCGGAATCCAGCAGCCTTCGCCGCTCCAGCGGACGTGGATCAGCTTTTGCCGGTAGGGCAGCAACTTGGTGAAGGCCGCCACGGTCTGTGGGGCATCGGGATTGGTTTCGGCGACAAACTGGTAGCCGCCGGCGGTGATACGGATTCGGGCCATTCTGGCTCTCCTTGGGGGAATCGGGGCAGTGGTTCAGCTTAGTGCCATCACCAGCTTTTCTGCAAATGCAATCAGGCTGCGGTCGCTGCCGGCGGGGCCCATCAGCGAGACGCCGAGCGGTGCGCCGGCGCGGCCGGCCAGAGGCAGGCTCAGGTGGGGAAAGCCGGACAGGGGCGCCAGGCAGAGGGTCTGGGCGGAGCGGTTGCGGTAGGTTTCCAGTTCTTCGCCAGCGGCGTCCGACAGGGGCGCGATGTCCGGCATGGTCGGCAGGATCAGGATGCCATCGTTGCCGAGCAGCGCCGCGAGGTGGGCGGTGAAGGCGCGGCGGATGGCACTGGATGCTTCGAACTGCGCGGCCGTGACGCTCTTGGAGAAGGCAAATCGTGCGGCCACGTCCGCGCCGAGCTGCAGGCCGTACTGCTCGATCATGGCGCCGTCGGTTTGCCAGGCTTCCCAGCCCTGCACGTAGCGGAAGGCCCACCAGATATCTTCCAGCGCGCGATCCGCGACCGTGACGGGGGTGGCTTTGCCGAAGGCGGCCTCGATGCCGCCGACCACCGGTAGCAGCGCGTCCAGCGCGGCAGGGGTGGGCATGCGGAACAGGTCTTCGGCGAGCAGCAGGCGCGGGCTGGCGGGCAGCGGCCTTGCATCGTCCCCGAGCAGCACGCCGGCCACGCGCGCAAAGGTGCCGATATCGCGGGCGAAGAAGCCGCAGGTATCGAAACTGTCACACAGGGCCAGGCATTGCGCGAGCGAGATGCGGCCGTGCGTGGGGCGGATGCCGAACAGTCCGCAATGGCTGGCCGGGGCGCGCACCGAGCCGCCGGTGTCGGTGCCTAGCGCGAAGTCGCATAGCCCGTTGGATACCGCCGAGGCCGAGCCCGACGACGAGCCGCCGGTGATGCGTCCCGGTGCCGCGCCGTTGACCGGCGCGCCGTAGTGGGCATTCTTCCCGTTCATCGAGAACGCCAGTTCATCGGTGTGGGTCTTGCCGACGAAGGCGGCGCCGGCGTCAAGCAGGCGCTGCACGGTTGGGGCGGTGGCGGTCTTGATGCCCGACATCGCCAGCACATGGGGGTTGCCCCCGCCGGTGGGGTAGCCGGCCACGTCGAACAAGTCCTTGGCGGCAAAGGTGAGGCCGGCGAGCGGCCCGCTCGCGGCGTTGGCGACMGGCGCTGCCGGGTAGGGAAGGAAGGCGTGGGAGGGATGGCTGGCCAGGTTCATGGATGCGGTTAGCGGTGTGGGAAGCAATCAGTAAAGGTGATATTGGCACGGACTGCACGGCGGGCAAAGCATGCAACTTGTGACCGTGCGCTCTTGAACGGAGCGCACGGCTCAAGCCACGGCCTGCGCGATGGCAACTGGCTCGGCGGCCAGTACGCAGCTTACGCGATGACCACCGCCCAGCGCGACGCTCTGCGGCACCGCCTGCAGGCATTGCGCACGCGCCTGCGGGCAACGCGGGGCGAAGCTGCAGCCGGGCGGCAAGGCGGACAGGTCGGGCGGCGAACCGGCAATGGTCTGCAGCCGCTGGCCCCGGTCCATGCCGTGCTGGCGGCTTTGCAGCAGTGCCATGGTGTAGGGATGGCGCGCGGCCCGCAGGATGGTGCGGATCGGGCCTTCCTCGACAATGCGCCCACCGTACATG
Organism: Cupriavidus sp. 05T313; assembly: GCF_056396665.1. Classification (NCBI taxonomy): domain Bacteria; kingdom Pseudomonadati; phylum Pseudomonadota; class Betaproteobacteria; order Burkholderiales; family Burkholderiaceae; genus Cupriavidus; species Cupriavidus sp. 05T313. Next base: position 38,205 of record NZ_JBFTLX010000030.1, read on the forward strand.
ACGGCCACGCGGTCGGCGATCTCCACCGCCGCGCCGATGTCATGGGTGACGAACACGATCGACAAGCCCAGCTCGCGCTGCAGTTCCCGCAGCAGGATCAGCACCTGGATCTGCACGGTGGCGTCCAGCGCGGTAGTGGGCTCGTCGGCCAGCAGCACCTTCGGGTTGGCCGACAGCGCCAGCGCGATCATGGCGCGCTGGCGCATGCCGCCSGACATCTCGTGCGGATARGCSGCCAGCCGCCGCTCCGGGCTGGGAATGCGCACCGCCTCCAGCGCCCGCAGGGCGCGCTGGCGCGCTTCGGCGGCGGACACGCGGGCATGGGTGCGAATGCATTCGATGATCTGCTGGCCAACCGTGTAGACGGGGTCCAGCGCCAGCAGGGGCTCCTGGAACACCATCGCAACGGTGCCGCCGCGCAGGCGGGCCAGCCCGCGCGAATCCAGCGCGGTGACGTTGGCGCCGTTGATGCGGATCTCGCCTTCCATGCGGGCGCGGCGCGGCGGATGCAGCCGCATCAGCGCACGCAGCGTCACGCTCTTGCCCGAGCCGGATTCGCCGATCAGGGCGAGTGCCTCGCCCGGCGCAACTTCCAGCGATACGCCGTTGACGGCGCGGATGGTCTTGCCGCCGCCGGAGAAGGTGACGCGCAAATCGCGCACCGATACCATGGGCGCGGCAGTTTGCGGTTCTGGAGTGGGGTTGGATGCAGTCACGATGAGGCCCTCAAATCGTTGCAGCGAGCGGACCGGCGGCCGCCGGCAGATGCCGGCTGTGGCCGCCGTCGGCGTTGGCCATCAGGCAGGCCACGGGATGCCCGGCCAGCGCATCCGACAGTACCGGCGCGCGGCGCGAGCACACGTCCTCGGCCATGGCGCAGCGTGGATGGAAGCTGCAGCCGGACGGCGGGTTGATCGGGTTGGGCGGATCGCCCGCCAGCGGCGCGACCAGCGTGCGGCGGTCCGGATCCATTGCCGGCATCGAGGCCAGCAGCGCGCGGGTGTAGGGATGCGATGGGTTGGCGTACAGGGTCTCGGTATCGCCCACCTCCACCACCTTGCCCAGGTACATCACCATCACGCGGTCGCACAGGTAGCGGATCACGTTCAGGTCGTGGCTGATAAAGACATAGGTGAGGTCAAACTCGGCCTTGAGGTCGAGCAGCAGGTTCAGCACCTGCGCTTCCACCGATTTGTCGAGTGCCGACACGGCTTCGTCGAGGATCACCAGGCGCRGGCGCAGTACCAGCGCGCGCGCGATGTTCACGCGCTGGCGCTGCCCGCCGGACAACTCGTGCGGATAGCGTCCGGCGAAGCGCRTCGGCTCCAGGCCCACGCGATCCAGCAGGGCGCGGGCACGCGCGGTGGCTTCGGCGGCGCTGATGCCGTGCACGCGCGCCGTAAAGGCAATGGATTCCTCGATCGTCAGGCGCGGGTTGAGCGAGGAGTAGCTGTCCTGGAAGACCATCTGTACCTGGCTGCGGTAGCGCTTCATGGGCAACTGGGCCGATCCGACGCCCAGCGCATCGAAGATCAGCTCGCCCCTGTTTTGCTCGATCAGCTGCATCAGCAGCCGCGCGGTGGTGGACTTGCCGCAGCCGGATTCACCGACCACGCCCAGCGTCTCTCCCTTCCTGACTTCGAAGCTGACGCCATCGACGGCGCGAACCTCGCCGCCGCGCTGCCAGGGAAGCTTCGATTTGAGCGGAAAGTGCTTGATCAGGTCGCGCGCGATCACCAGCGGCTGCGCCGGGCCGCCCACATCGGCATTGAGCAGGGTATCGGTCATGGCATCGGTCATGGCATCAGTCCTTGATTTCCATCGCCGAGCGGATGCCGTCGGCGAGCAGGTTGAAGGAGATCGAGGTCAGGAAGATCATCGCGCCGGGCAGGGCGGCGACCCACGGCTGCGTATAGATCGCCGTGCGCAGCGTGTTGAGCATCAGGCCCCATTCCGGCTCGGGGGGCTTGACGCCAAGGCCCAGGAAGGACAGGCCCGAGGCCAGGATCATCGAGACCGAGATCAGGCTGGTGGCATAGACAAAGATCGGGCCCAGCACGTTGTTGAGCACATGGGCGCGCACGATGGTCAGCGACGACGCACCCGAGGCGCGCGCCGCGTCGACGAACTCGCGGTTGCGTACCTGCGTGGTCACGCTTTCCGCCACGCGCACGATCTGCGGCACGAACACGATGGTCAGCGACAACAACGCATTGCCCACACCCGCGCCCAGCGTGCCCGACAGCGCGATGGCCAGCAGCACCGAGGGGAAGGCGTACAGGATGTCGACCAGCCGCATGATCACGGTATTGGTCCAGCCGCCGGCGTAGCCCGCCACGATGCCCAGCGCGCTGCCGACCACGAAGGCGATCAGCACCGGCGTGATGCCCATGAACAGTGACAGGCGGGCGCCCAGCATCAGGCGGGACAGCATGTCGCGCCCGAGTTCGTCGGTGCCAAGCAGGTAGTGCTCGGTGCCGACGGGCTTGAGGCGCTTGAGGATGGAAGCGGCGTAGGGATCCGCCGGCATCAGCACTGGCGCGAAGATCGCCATCAGCACCAGCGCCAGCAGGATCAGCGCGGCCAGCATGGCCAGCTTGTTGCGCAGCAGGCGCCGGCCTACGGTGGTCCAGTAGCCTGGCGAACGCTGCACGACAGGCAGCGCGGGCTTCGTCAAAGTCATTTCCATGGGGACTCCCGGTTTCCTTGATGGCGTCAGTTACGGCGTCAGTTGCGCTGGATGCGCGGGTCGAACAGGGTTTGCAGCGCATCGACCAGCAGGTTCAGCAGCACGAAGAACACGGCGAGCACGAGGATGGTCCCCTGCAACAGCGGGAAGTCGCGCTGGAAGATCGCCGAGTTGAGCAGGAAACCCGTGCCGGGCCAGGAGAACACGGTCTCGATCAGGATGGAGCCGCCCAGCAGGTAGCCGAGTTGCAGGCCCATCACCGACAGCGCGGTAGGCGCCACGTTCTTCAGCACATGGCGGAACACCGCCAGCTCCGACAGGCCGCGCGCCTTCAGGCCGACGATGAATTCATTGGAGAGGATTTCCGCAACGAGCGCGCGGATGGTGCGGGCCACGATGCCCATCGGGATCACCGACATCGTCACGGCCGGCAGCACCATGTACTGGATATGTTCCCAGTCCCACGCCCAGTCGCCGGAACCACCCGGGCCCGCTCCCGTGGGGGGCAGCCAGCCGAGGAAGACCGAGAACACGATCACCAGCACCATGCCCAGCCAGTAGTGCGGCATGCTCACGCCGAACACGGACAGGAAGGAGGCGGTGCGATCCGCGGCGGAATCCCGGAAGTAGYCGGCCACGAAGCCGAACAGGCAGCCGAAGGTAAAACCGATCAGCGTGGCCACCGTGGCGAGCCGGACCGAGTTGATCACCGCCGTCATCACTTCGCTCATCAC
>NZ_JBFTLX010000031.1:0-41085 GCF_056396665.1 Cupriavidus sp. 05T313
CATATCCCGAACCCGAGCCACAGCCTCATCACGACTACTAACCCCAAGCTTGCGAAAAACATTCCGCAAGTGCCACTTCACAGTCTCCGGCGACAGCCCAAGCGTCCGCGCGATTTTCTTGTTGGGCAGCGCCTGCCCAAGCAACCGCACCACATCGGCCTCACGCTCGCTCAACCCTTCCATGCCGGCGGCATTTGCCGGCTGCCCATCGGAGGAGAGAGGAGACGTGTCCGGAACGGCACCCCCCAGCGCCTCCCGCGCGGAGCGCAGGCGTTCGACATAAAAAGCCAGCAACGGGTCCGCCGCCTGCCCCAGTGTGATCTCACCGACCAGGTCAAGCCCCGCCGGATCCGCATCGAGCAGGCTGCGCACCAGCCCAAGCCTGTGCCCCCGGCGCAAGGCCGCCAGCATCTGGTCGCGCGCGGCATCCGGCAGCCCGCGCCGGAAGTCGACCACCGCGCTTTGCCACTGCAACTGCGCCACCTGGCGCTGCCAGCCCCGCGCATCGCACAGGGCGATCAGCGGCGCCAGGCGCTGCGCCGCCCCGGCAAGGTCGTCATGCGCAAGGCACATCTGGATGCGTGCGCGTTCGGCCACCACCCGGATCTCATCGAGCGCGCTCGGCTGTGCGTGCGGGTGACGCGCATCGATGACCTCCAGGCGCGCCAGCGCGGCCTGCGCGGCGTCCGGATCGCCGCAAGACAGATGGCGCTGGACCTGGTCCCCCAGGCTATGGGCCAGCAAGCGATCCAGGCCACGTTGCGCCGCGTACTCTTCCAGCCGCTCCAGGTAGGCAAACGCATCGAGCTGATGCCCGGCCGCCCAGTGCGATGCCGACAGCGTTCGGAGCACCCGCAGCACCGAGTCGGGAATCGACACGCGTTCCAGCACGTCCACGCGGTCTTCCAGCAGCCGGCGCGCGCCCGCGATGTCGTTCTGTTCGTAGAGCACTTCGCCAAGCAGCGCGGCGGCAAAGTAGCCGGGTTCGGCCGCGGCGCTGCCGGCCTTGTCCGCCTCGAACAGGATGTCCCGGCAGATGCGCTCGACCTGGATCATCTTGCCCTCCAGGGCGAAGCTGAAACCGACCATGCAGCGTCCGTTCAGGCTGCCGCCGCTGGTGCCCAGCAGCGGCGCGCCTTCCGCCAGCAGCGGCGGCGCCTCGGCCTGGATGCGGCGCGCGCGCTCGTACTCGCCAAGGTGCATGTACAGCCACGAAAGCAGGTTGTTGCGCGCGCCGAGGGTGACCGGTTCGGCGTCGGCGGGCGCCTGCATTAGCCGGGGCACCAGCGCCAGCGCGCCATCGGTATCGTCGCATTGCACGGCCAGCCCGAAGCGCAGGATGGTGAGCCGGTAACTGGCCACCAGGTCGGTTTCGGGAATGTCGGCGAGCAGGCGCTCGATGCTCACCGCGCAGGCGTCGAGGTCGCGCGCGAAGATCTGCATCTGCAGGGTCATCAGGCGCAGCTTGATGCGCGCCTCGATCTGCTCGGCCGGCAGCAGGCGCATCAGCCCGATCAGCTTGCGCAACTCCCCCCGGGCGGTGAGCGTGCCGGCATATTGCTGCACGAGATCCGCGGCCGCGTCGGCTTCTCCCGCCAGCACGGCATGGCGCACGGCTTCTTCCAGCAAACGGTGCGCGCGGAACCAGTGCCAGGCGGCCGCATGCACGGCGCGCTGCTGTGCCTCGCTGCGCGCGCCGAAGCGCTGGAGCAGGGTTTCGCGCAGCAGCGGATGCAGCCGATACCAGGTTTCCCGGTCGGGCCCGTCGACGGGCGCGATGAACAGGTTGTCGTTGTCGAGGCGGGCGAGCAGGGCGACCACATYGGCGGAGCTTTGCGCCTGCTCGTTCAGCGCCACGCAAAGCGAGGCGCTGAAGCGCTGGCATGCCGCCGCGCGCACCAGCAACTCCGTCTCGGCGGGCGCCAGGCGCGCCAGCACTTCACGTTCGAAATAGCCGGCGAAGGCGCCGGCATTCTGCACATTGGCGCGCACGAAACTGTCGGCGCCGGACTGCGCGCCGCTGTGTTGCCGGCGCCGCTTCCAGTGCGTGGCAAACAGCTGCAGCCCGGCTACCCAGCCATCGGTCAGTTCGTGCAGCTGGCGCGCGTCGCGCGCGCTGATATCGCCGAGTTGCGCCTTCAGGAATTGCCCGGATTCCGCCAGCGTGAAGCGCAGGTCGCGCTGGTCCAGTTCCAACACCAGCCCCTGGTCCCGCAGGCGGCCGAGCGATAGCGGTACGTTGCCGCGCGACGCCAGCACGATATGGAGGTTAGGCGGCGCGTAGTCGAGCAGCCATTGCAGCGACTCGTGCACGCGGGCGTCGGCAAGATGGTGCAGTTCGTCGAGCACCAGCACCAGGTCGCGCGGATGGCTGGCGATGCCTTGCACCAGCGCCAGCACGGTGCGCTCGACGACTTCCGCATCCATCCCGCGGCCGCCCAGCAACGCCGCCTCGCGTGTCATCGCGGTATCGACCTGGGCCAGGCTGCCCAGCAGGGCATCGAGCCAGCGCGCCAGTTCGTTGTCGTCGGCTGACAGGGTCAGCCAGGCAACATCGAAGCCTAGTGCGAGCAGCGCCTGGCGCCACGCCAGCAGCGTGGCGGTCTTCCCGCAGCCGGCCGGGCCTTGCAGCACGATCGCGCGGCGGCGCCGTGCCTCGGTCAGTTGCGCAAGCACGCGTTCGCGCGCCAGAACCCTGACCGTGTCGCGTGGCGGCTGGTGCTTTGTATTGCTGGTGGATTCCGGCGCCGCGCTGGCAGGCGGGCGAGCGCCGGGGGAGGAGGGGCTTTGCGGCATAGGTGACCGGTGCCTTCTTGTCTCCGAGCACTGGCCATGCCGGCCAGCGTCGATGTCAATCGAAATGGTGATGCATTGTACAGGCGGCCCGGCGCAATTCGGCCGGCGCGCCGGAGCGGCGTGTGCTCCGCATGCATCCCGCTCTTGCCTCGCTCGGGCAGTCGCCCAGCCACCCGGATCAGGTGGGCGGCCCCAAACCAGGGCTTGCGCCATGCATGGCTAGTATATATTTCGCGCAATCCCCGAAGCGCGCGTTCTCCCGCCCACGCGCCACGTCCGGACACCCGATATCCACCGRGACAGGCCGGCGGTCCTTTTTTCGCACCGCCTGGCCCGCATTGCCGAGAGCCGAATTTCGATGGAACGGTATCAACCTGCTCCCACTACCAAGCTGGCGCCGCCTCGCCTTGGCAGCCGCTCGATCCCGCGCGAAGACCTGCTTGCCGGCCTGCACGACGCGCGCCAGCGCAAGCTGGTGCTGATCACTGCCGGCGCGGGTTTCGGCAAGACCATCCTGATGGCGCAGTGGCGCCAGAAGCTGATCGGGGAGGGCGCCAGCGTAGCGTGGCTTTCGCTGGACGCCGAAGATGAAGCGCCGGAGGTGTTCCGCGCCAGCCTGCGTGCCGCCTTGCAGCATGCGCGGCTCGCGCCGCCATGGCAGGACGATGCGCTGGCGGCCCCGGAATCGCTGGCTGCCGGCTATATCCAGGCGCTGGCCGGCGCGCGCGAAGAGCTGTACCTGATGATCGACGAGTCCGACCGGACCAGCCATCCCGCCAGCCGTGCCTTGCTACAGGCCATCCTTGAGGCACGGTTGCCCAACCTCCACGTCGTCATGGCATCGCGCGAGGCACCAGCCCTATTGCTGGGCCGTCTGCGCGCAGTGGGGGAGCTAGGTGAAGTCGGCGGCGCGGACCTGGCATTTTCCTTCCGGGAAACGCTTGCCTTCCTGCAGGCGCATCTCGATGCGCGCGTGGGCCTGGACGCCGCCACGCGGCTCCATGCGCTTTGTGCCGGCTGGCCGATCGGGTTGCAACTGATGGCGGCCTCGTTGAAGGCGGGGCAGCGCAATCCGGTGCGCCTGCGCGCGCTGGCGCCCGATGCGGATAGCCTGCACGCCTACTTGTCGGAAGACGTCGTGGCCGGGTTGCCAGCGGAGTTGCTCAACTTCATGCAAGGCTTGTCGGTGCTGCCGCGCTTCAATGCGGCGCTGGCCGCCCATGTCACGGGCTCGGAGCATGCGGACGCGCTGCTCGCCGCTGTCGACGCGCGCGGCCTGTTCCTGTTGCCCGCGCAGGAGGACGACCAGGCCCGCTGGTACCGCTTTCATCCCATGTTCGCGGCATTCCTGAGCCAGCGCCTGGCATGCGGCCAGCAGGACGTGGCTGGCCTGCACCGGCGCGCCACCGGATGGTTCGTGCAGCAAGGGCGCTTTGCCGAGGCGATTCCGCATGCCTTGCTGAGCGAGGATTTCGATGCCGTTGTCCGCCTGATCGAGTGTTCGATGCCGGCCTTGCCCAGCGTGAGCCAGTTGCGGGCCTTCCGGCAGTGGGCCGAAATGGTGCCTCCCGCCCGGCTGGCGGCGCATCCGCGCCTGCTGCTGCTCGCCGCCTGGGCGAGCGCGGTGACGGCGCGGCCCGTCGAAGCCGAGCAATGGCTGAGCGCCCTGGAAGCCGTCAGGGCTGGCGCCGGCGGGTCGCGGCATGGCAGGCTGCTGCGCGCCGTGATCGCCATGCAGCGCGACGAAGTGGCGCTGCTGGACGGCACCCTGGCAACGCTGGAAAACGTCGCGCTGGGCCATCCGGCGCTGGAGCACATCAGGCTTGGCCTGACCGTGCGCAGTCTGACCGCGCGCGGCCGCCACGCGCAGGCGCGGGATATCCTGGGCTCCGCCGCCGCAAGCGCGATGCGCACCGGCACGGGCGAGCTGGCGCTGATGGCCAGGGCAAGCGCCGCCAGCGCAATCCTGCTGGAGGGCAATGCGCTGCAAGCCGAGCGCATGGGCAAGGACGCGCTCGCAGAGGCGGAACGCCACCATGGCCGCCGCTCGGTCAGTGCCTGCTGCTGCGCGGCAACGGTGGCCGTGGTCCTGTACGAACGCGACAAGACCGAGGAAGCACGGCAGGTGCTGGCGGATCGCCTCGACATGTTCAAGCTATCGTCGCCCGATGTGGCGCTGCGCGCCGCGCTGTGCCATGCGCGCCTGCAAATGCTTGGCGGGCTGCCGCACGAGGCCATGGCATTCCTGACCGATATGGAAGCGCATTTCCGCAGCCGTGGCATCTGGCGCGGGATGGCGCATATGGTGGCGGAACGGCAGCGGATCGTGCTTGCCGGCGGGGACTGGCGGCACGCGCAGTCGCTGCAGGCCACGCTCGACGGCCTGGCGCATGACCAGACGGGCGCGGAACCGCGCGCGGCCGAGATCGTGGCGATCGCAGCGCTGTCGCGTGCCAGGCTCCTCCTGGACATGGGCGAAGCGCAAGGTGCGCTGCTGGCGCTGGACGACGTCCGCGCCACGGCCACGGCACTGGGCAGGGAGGGGCTGATGGTCACCACCGATCTGCTGCAGGCGCTGGCGCTGGATGCGCTCGGGCGGCGCGACGAAGTGATGGCATGCATGGAGCCGGCAGTGGCCACGGCTTACCGGCTTGGCCTGGTGCGCACGCTGCTGGACGAAGGCAAGGGCGTTCGCGTCCTGCTGGGCTGCCTGCCGCGGCGCAGGGACAGTGCGCAGGAGGACTACCTTGCCGGCCTGCGGGGGATGCCGCTTGCCATGCCCGCCGCCGGGCCCGATCGCACTGTCGCGGCGGCGCCGCAGGATGGCCTGACGGCGTTGTCGGGCCTGACCAGGCGGGAGCGGGAGATATTGGGGCTGCTCGAGCAGTCGATGTCGAACAAGAGAATCGCGCTGGCGTTGAATATCAGCGAGTTGACGGTCAAGTGGAATCTCAGGCAGATATTCGCCAAGCTTGGCGTTTCGCGGCGCTACGATGCCATCGTGGCCGCGCGCACGCAGGGGCAGCAGACGGGGGCTGGCTGACGGGGCTGCCAGTGCGATAGCTCGCGCGCGCGATGCCAGCAGCACCCTGTTCGATGCGGTCGACTAGTTCAACCAGGCGGCCGATGTCATCGCCGACGGCGCCTGGGAGGCGCATGGCGGCTGCATCCGGGCCGAGTCTCCGGGGCGGGCCGCAGTGCCGGTGCCGCAGCCGTAGCAATAGCAATAGCAGTAGCAGTAGCAGTAGCAGTAGCAGTAGCAGTAGCAGTAGCAGTAGCAGTAGCAGTAGCAGTAGCAAGCGCCTTAGTGCGACTCCGAGGCATTGTTCGGCGCTGGCCGCGCGTCCTCGCGGGCTGCGGTCAATGTCGTCGGCGCAGGCACACCGGTGATCTTGGGTACGCATTCGGAGTGGAACCAGGCGGCGGTAACGGGCGCGCCCGCCAGCATGCGCTTGATCGGCGGCACCACCTGCTCGCCGATCAGCATGCCCAGTAGCCCGATCAGCGCGACCACGGGCGGCCCCGGCGAGCGGACCTGCAGCATGGCGTAGATGATGCCGACCAGGATGCCGGCGCCTAGCGAAATGAGATAGAGCTTCACCGCGTTTCCAGTATTCAGTGTTCAGTGTTCAGTGTGGGTCGCCGGCCCGGCCATGTCAGGCAGCACAGGCAAGTGGAGGCGGCCGTCGCGCTTCATGCCGTGCGCGCGGCGGCGCGCCGGTTCAGGTCCTCCCACGCCACCAGCACGAAGCCGCCGACCAGTCCGATATGCTCGAAGAAGGCGTTGGCCAGCATGAACTGCTCGGCCGGCGGCGCCGCCCAGAAACGGTTGGCGAGGAAGGTGGCCATCAGCGTGAAAACGGCCAGCGCCAGCGCGCCGAGCCAGCGGTAGAAGCCCGACAGGATCATCAGCGACGCCCCCAGCTCCAGCACGATCACCGCGGCAGCCAGCGGCACCGCCGGCGCGAGGCCGAAGTGCTGCATCTCGCCGATGGCGCCGGCGAAGTCCATGGCTTTGACCAGGCCACCCTGCAGGTAGGCGGCGCACAGCGCCAGCAGCGCGAGCCAGCGCAGCCAGGACGGCAGCCGCGTGGCGCTGGCCGCCGGGGTCAATGCGGAAGCGGGGCGGTTCATGTCGGGTCTCCCTGCTTCAGAAGGCCCAGCACGAGCAGCCGAGCGCACCCCAGAAGGTGCTCTCATCCGCGGCCGGCACGCTCGCGGTCCAGGCGCTGGCATGGCCGTGGCCGTGCACGCCGCAGGCGCTGGCGCAGCCGCACGCGGTGTTCAGCGCGAGCGCCTTCGCCTGCGGGCGCGGCTGGTAGCCACCCCCACGGCGCACCGGCGACCAGTCCGGCATCGCGGGCGGCAGCGCCGGCGCGAGCTTGTCGAAGTCGCCGTCGCCGTACACCACCTTGCCGCCCAGCACGGTCATCACCGAGGTGATGTCCTGGATCTCGTCCCCGGGCACGCCGAAGTAGTCGGCGGACAGCACAGCGAGGTCGGCGAGCTGCCCGGCCTTGATCTGGCCCTTCTTGCCCTCCTCGGAGGAGAACCACGTATTGGCCTCGGTCCACAGCCGCAGCGCGGTATCGCGGTCCAGCAGGTTGGCCTGCGGATACATCGACAGCCCGCCCACCGTCTTGCCGGTGGTCAGCCAGTACAGCGAGACCCACGGGTTGTACGAGGCCACGCGCGTGGCATCGGTGCCGGCGCCGACCTTGACGCCGCGCTCCAGCATGCGCTTGATCGGCGGCGTGGCCTCGGCCGCGCGCGCGCCATAGCGCTCGACGAAATACTCGCCCTGGTAGGCCATGCGGTGCTGCACGGCGATGCCGCCGCCCAGCGCGGCGATGCGGTCGATGTTGCGGTCGGTGATCGTCTCGGCGTGGTCGAAGAACCAGTGCAGGCCGTCGAAGGGCACATCCCTGGCCACCTTCTCGTAGACGTCCAGCGCGCGCGAGATGGTCTCGTTGTAGGTCGCATGCAGGCGCCAGGGCCAGCGGTTCTCGGCCAGCAGGCGGATCACCGGTTCGAGGTCGCCTTCCATGGACGGCGGCATGTCGGGCCGCTCGACGCGGAAGTCCTCGAAGTCGGCAGCACTGTAGACCAGCATCTCGCCGGCACCGTTGTGGCGGTACAGGTCGTCGCCCTGGCCCGGCTTGATCTGCCTGGACCAGCCGCTGAAGTCGCTCAGCTCGTCCTTGGGCTTCTGCGTGAACAGGTTGTAGGCCAGGCGCACCGTAAGCTGCCCTTCCTTGTGCAACGCCTCGATGATGTTGTAGTCCTCGGGGTAGTTCTGGTAGCCGCCGCCGGCGTCGATCACCCCGGTCACGCCCAGGCGGTTGACCTCGCGCATGAAATGGCGGGTGGAGTTCTTCTGATACTCGGGCGGCAGCTTGGGGCCCTTGGCCAGCGTGGCGTACAGGATGGTGGCGTTGGGCTTGGCCAGCAGCAGGCCGGTGGGGTTGCCGGCCTTGTCGTGCACGATCTCCCCGCCCGGCGGATTCGGCGTGTCCCTGGTATAGCCCACGGCGCGCAGCGCCGCGCCGTTGAGGATGGCGCGGTCGTAAAGGTGCAGGATGAATACGGGCGTGTCGGGCGCGGCCGCGTTCAGCTCCTCGATGGTCGGCAGGCGCTTCTCGGCGAACTGGTGCTCGGTGAAACCGCCGACCACGCGCACCCATTGCGGCGCRGGCGTGCGCGCCACCTGGTCCTTGAGCATGCGCATGGCGTCGGACAGCGAGCGCACGCCGTCCCAGCGCAGTTCCATGTTGTAGTTCAGGCCGCCGCGGATGATGTGCATATGGCTGTCGATCAGCCCGGGAATGGCGCGGCGTCCTTGCAGATCGACCACCTGCGTGGTGTTGCCGGCCAGTTGCATGATCTCAGCGCGGGTGCCGACGGCGACGAACTTGCCGTCGCTGATGGCGACGGCTTCGGCCTGCGGATTGGCGCGGTCGAGCGTGGCGAACTTGCCGTTGACGAGGATAAGGTCGGGCGTGCTGGATGCGGTCATGGCGAAACTCCGGCTGGCGGCGGGTCAGTGACAGGGGTAAGGGCAAGCCAGGCCGTCCCGGCCCGGCATCGGGGCGCGGGACGGCATCCGGTCAGGCGGACAGGAAGGCCAGCAGGTCGGCGTTGACCTGGTCGGCGTTGATCACGCACATGCCGTGCGACGCGCCCGGATAGATCTTCAGCGTGGCGTTCTTGACGAGCTTGGCGCTCAGCTTGGCCGAGTCGTCGATCGGCACGATCTGGTCGCCGTCGCCATGCAGGATCAGGGTCGGCACGTCGAACTTCTTCAGGTCCTCGGTGTAGTCGACTTCCGAGAACTCCTTGATGCACAGGTACTGGCCGAGGATGCCGCCGGTCATGCCCTGTGCCCAGAACGCGTCGATGGTGCCTTGCGAGACCTTGGCGCCGGGACGGTTGAAGCCGAAGAACGGCATCGCCAGGTCCTTGTAGAACTGCGAGCGGTTCTCCGTCACGCCCTTGCGGATGCCGTCGAACACGTCCATCGGCAGGCCGCCGGGGTTGGACGCGGACTTCACCATGACGGGGGGCACCGCGCCGATCAGCACCGCTTTGGACACGCGTTTGGTGCCGTGGCGGCCGATGTAGTGGGCCACCTCGCCACCGCCGGTGGAGTGGCCGACCAGCGCCGCGCCCTTGAGGTCCAGCGCTTCGATCAGCGCGGCCAGGTCGTCGGCGTAGGTATTCATGTCGTTGCCCTTGGCGGGCTGGCCGGAGCGGCCATGGCCACGGCGGTCGTGGGCAATCACGCGGAAGCCGTGCTGCACCAGGAACAGCATTTGCGCGTCCCAGGCGTCCGCATTGAGCGGCCACCCGTGCGAGAACACGACCGGGCGGCCCGCGCCCCAGTCTTTGTAATAGATCTGGGTGCCGTCCTTGGTGGTGATGGTGTCCATGCTGTGTGCTCCTGGCGTGTGGTGGGACGCGGCGTGGGCCTGCGGCTTGCCGGTGGCGACCGCGGCGGTGCTGCCCAGCGCCGCGACGGCGGCCGCGCCGACCGTACCCGCGCCGGATACCAGCAGTTTGCGCCGCGACGGGCTCCGGGCCGTGTCCTGCGTATTGGATTGCGCGCTCATGCGATGTCTGACCGAGGTGTATGGGTGGTTGGTCCGTGGCCTTGGCCGCGTTCAGCGGGCCGGCACCGGGGCGATGGATTCGTGCGGCGTGGCGGTGCGCTGCTCGGCCTTGTGCACCATGGTGTAGGCRTAGTCCACRCCCATGCCGTAGGCGCCSGAGTGTTCCTTGACCAGCTTCATCACGGCRTCGTAGGTGTCGCGGTGGGCCCAGTCGCGCTGCCATTCGAGCAGCACCTGCTGCCAGGTCACCGGCACCACGCCGGCCTGCACCATGCGCTGCATGGCGTAGTCGTGCGCTTCCTTGCTGGTGCCGCCSGAGGCGTCGGCCACCATGTAGATCTCATAGTCGCCTTCGAGCATCGCGCACAGCGCGAARGTGGTGTTGCAGACYTCGGTCCACAGGCCSGCGACGAYGAYYTTCTTGCGGCCGTTGGCGGCCAGCGCGTCGCGCACCTTCTGGTCGTCCCACGAGTTCATCGAGGTGCGYTCCAGCGTCTTCTGGTTGGGGAAYACRTCCAGCAGCTCGGGGTAGGTGAAGCCCGAGAACGAYTCGCTCTCCACGGTGGTGATGGTGGTGGGGATGTTGAAGATCCTGGCGGCCTTGGCCAGCCCAACGGCATTGTTCTTCATCGCCTGGCGGTCCATCGACTGCACGCCGAAGGCCATCTGCGGCTGGTGGTCGATGAAGATCAGTTGGCTGTTCTGCGGGGTCAGCACTTCGAGCTTGGCGTTGGTCATGATCTCTTCCCTTTCTAGTCCACATGGTTGAATTATTTAGAACGTCGCGCTTTGCGGTGTTGCGCCGTCCATGGGTTGAACTTTAAGTGAGCGAAGAGGGTCGATGTGCTGAATTGGCAGGATAAGTTGTTCAATTTTATTGATGAATAATTGGCGTGCGCCGCGTCACTCCGGCTCAATGCCCGCCGCCTTGATCACCTTCGCCCATTTCTGCGTCTCGCTGCGGACGAAGGCTGCAAGTTCATCCGGCGTGGTGGGTGCAGGCTCGCCACCTGTGCGGCTGAAATACTCGGCGGCCCTGGAATCGGTAAGCCCCTTGCGCACCATCTGATTCATGCGTTCCACCACCGGCTTCGGGGTCGCGGCAGGAAAGAATGCCGCCGACCACGCCACCATTTCATATCCGGGTAGGCCGCTCTCCGCCATGGTCGGCACGTCCTTCAGCACGGGATGGCGCTGCGTTGTGGTCACGGCGACGGCACGCAGCTTTCCGCTCTGGATCAACGTCATCGCGGGCGATATGTCGGAGATCATGAAATCGACCTGATGCCCCATCAAGTCCGTCAGCGCCACGGGTACGCCCTTGTACGGCACGTGCAGCGCCTGTACGCCGGCCATCATCTTGTATAGCTCGCTGGCGATGCGGGTGGAGGAACTGCCGCTGGCGAAGGTGAGCTTGCCCGGCTTTGCCCTGGCCAGCGCGGTCAGGTCCGCCACCGTGTGCACAGGGCTGTCGGGCGGCACCACCAGCACCAGTCCGCTGCGGGCGATCAGCGAGACCGGCGCGAAATCCTTGATCGGATCGTAGGGCAGCTTCTTGAACAGGGAAGCGTTTGCCGCGTGCGTGGTGTTGGTGGTCACGAGCATGGTGTAGCCATCGGCGGGCGCCGTGGCGACGGCCTGGGCCGCGATAAAGCCGTTGGCGCCGGGCCGGTTATCCACCACGACGGATTTGCTGGTCTGGCCCGTAACGGCTTCGGCCACGAAGCGTGCGCTGCTGTCGGTGCCGCTTCCGGCCGGGAACGGGACGACCACGCGCACTGGCTTGGCGGGATAATCGCCGGCGTCCGCCGCACGCGCCGGGGTTGCAGGACCCGCGGCCAGCACCAGCATTGGCAGCAACCGGGCGATCGCCCGCCGTTTGAATGGGTGAGTCATGTTGTCTCCTCATGTGCCTTCGGCATCTGTCGGATGGTAAGAATCACGGGTGGCTGGCCCGAAATGAAAAGCGCCTCAGCTACGGCTATCCGGCACCRCCAGCGCCGGGTAGCGCGCGGTCAGGTGGGCCGGCAATTCCACGTCGAGGATGAAGCGATCGCCGCGATACCAGAAGCATCCCGCCGTCAGCACCTTGCCGTCGACATCGAGCGTGGTGCGGACAATCTTGGCGATGGGCGCGGCGAATCCATACGCAAGGTCGCGCGCCAGCGCGTAGTCGGCGGGCTCCACCGTCATGGTCTGGTGCATCATGCCCAGCCGCTCTCCCACCGCCTCGCGCAGCAGGCTGGCGATCTTGCGATGCTTCTCGCTGCCGCGCGGGAACTGGCTGAAGACGGATGCCGCCACGTATAGCTCGATCAGGCAGAACGGCTCGCCATCGTGCAGGTGAAGCTTGCGCAGGCGAACATAGCGGTCCAGCGGTTCGCCGCGCGTGGGCAATCCGGGCGGCAGGCTGACATCCTTGCGCTTGTCCAGGATGCGGATTTCCAGTTCGCTGCCGCCGACGAGTTCGTCGTTGATCACCGACCGCATGCCTTCGCTCGGGCCCGGCGGCAAGGCGGTCACATGCGTGCCGCGCCCCCGCTGGCTGCTGACCAGGCCTTCCTCGGCCAGCACTGCAAAGGCTTGCCTGACCGTGACGCGGGCGATGCCGTAGGTCTGCGCCAGCCGCTCGACCGTTGGCAACTGGTGCCCGACCGGCCATTCGCCGGACGCGATCCGGTGGCGCAGCACGCTGGCCAGTTGCCGATAGCGCGCCACCCCGCCGGTGCCGTCTTCGGGCAGCGCTTGCGGCCCGGCATCCGTGAGTGAGGTGGCAGCGGTACGCTTCGCCTCGCTCATGGCAGCAGGCCTCTTGGCACCCGCACGGGCATTGCCAGCAGGATCTGCGCCATACCCTTGCCCAGCGGGTCGTTGCGCAGCGAAGCCATGCCACCGCCGTCGAGCGCCGCTTCGCAGACCAGGTTGATCGCGTCGATGCCCGGCAGGTCGTAGCGCGTGACCGGGCCCTTCACCAGGTGGCCGAGCCACTGCGCCACGCGCGCCGTGGTCACCTCGGCGCGCAGCAGCGGCAGGTACTCCGGCCGGCGGGCGATCAGGCCGATGTTGGAGATATCGCCCTTGTCGCCGCTGCGGCCATAGGCAAGGCGGATCAGCGGGACTTCGACGAGGTCGCCGCCGGGATGGCCGGGCGCGGATTCGGACGCCGTGGAGCGCGGTGGCAGCGCGGCGTCCCCTGCCGCGCGCGCTCGCGCCGGCGGCATCGCCACTGGCGTGCGCTCCCCGTCCATCAGCACCGTGGGCGCCAGCGCGTCCTTGTCGAGCAGGAAGGCGTACTGCCGGATCGACGGCGACGGGCTGGGCCGGCCACTGCCGGACCCGGTGGTGCCCGGAGACCAGCTCGTTCCCGCAGCCGATATCTCGCGGGCGAACAGTTCCAGGGCGGCCTTCTCGGGATGCATGACCGCCAGCCGCATGATCGCCTCGCGGGTGTGGCGCGTCTGCGCGTGCGGGCCGAAACAGGACTCCGCGCCCAGCACGTCGATATGCGTGCGGGTGTAGTCGGCCCAGCCGTGTTCGGCAAACAGCCGGCGCGTGCGCGCGAGGATGGCCTGCGCGGTACGCTCGGCCTTGGCCACCGCGTCGAACCCGACGATGGTGAGCTGCGCATTGCAGCGAAACCCGTCGGCATAGGTTGCCGACACTTTGTAGGTACCGGTGGGGGCGCGGCCACGCGCGCCGCGCACTTCCACCAGGCCGGGACCGGCCTGCGCCAGCGTGACCTGCGTGAAATCGCAGGTCACGTCGGGCAACAGGTAAGCGGCGGGGTCGCCGATTTCATAGAGGATCTGCTCACCGACCGTGGCGGTGCTGACCAGCCCGCCGGTGCCGGGCGGCTTGCCAACGAGGAAGCTGCCGTCGGCGCGGCATTCCACGACCGGATAGCCGATGTTGGGCCAGTCCGGCACGCTCTCCCAATCGGTATGCAGCCCGCCGGTGGCCTGGCAGCCGCACTCGATGATATGGCCGGCCAGGCTGCCCTGCGCGAGATGGCCGTAGTCGTCCGCCCGCCAGCCGAACTCGTGCATCAACACGCCGAGCGTGACCGCGCTGTCGACGCAGCGGCCGGTAATGACGATCTGCGCGCCCTGGTCCAGCGCCTGCCGGATCGGCAGCGCGCCGAGATAGGCGTTGGCGCTCAGCAGTTTCTCCGGCAGGGGCCTGCCATTTTGCGCATCCATGTCCTGCACGCCGGCTTCGCGCAAAGCTGGCAGCAGCGGCATGACATCGTCCCCCTCCACCACCGCTATGCGCACGGCGATGCCTTGCTCGGCGGCGATGGCGGCCAGCGCCTGCGCGCAGCCTTGCGGGTTGATGCCGCCGGCGTTGCTGACCACGCGGATATTGCGGTCGACGATTTCCCCGAGCAGGCTTTTCATCGTCACCGTCACGAAATCGGTGGCGTAGCCGAGTTCCGGCTTGCGCAGGCGCGCTGCCGCGAGAACCGACATGGTGAGTTCGGCGAGATAGTCGAACACCAGGTAATCGATCCCGCCCTGGCGCACCAGTTGCGGTGCGCCCACGCTGCTGTCGCCCCAGAAGCCGGAGGCGCCGCCGATGCGGACCGTCCTGGCGCTGCTGTCGTCTTTTACGTTCACGTTTGCACGCATGCTCTCTGTCTCCACCTATGCCTTCACCGGTCCGCGCGTCGCACCCGCAGCCATCATCCTGTCGATCTCCGCATCGTCATAGCCGGCCTCGCGCAACACCTCGCGGCTATGCTCCCCCAGCCCCGGCGCGTGGCGCTGGTTGACAGGCGGCGTGCCCGACCACTCGCTCGGCACCGCCATCTCCCGGATGCGGCCGACGCCGGGGTGGTCCGTCTCGCGGAAGAAGCCGATATCGCGCAGATGCGGATCGTCGAGCAGCGTCTCGAACGTGTGCATGGGGAACACCGGGATATCGGCTTCCTTTAGCAACGCGCGCCACTCCTCCGTAGTCCGTTTCACCATCTCGTCGCTGACCATCGCGTAGAGCTCGGTGATGTGCGCCGTGCGCGTGGTGATACTGGCGAAACGGGGATCGGCTTCGAACAACTCCGCCTTGCCGATCGCCTTGAGGAAGGTGCGCCAGTGATGGTCGTGGTAGATCAGGCAGCACACATGGCCGTCGCGCGTCCGGTACGGCCGCCGCTCCGGCGACAACAGGCGCGGATAGCCGAAGCCGCCCCTGGCCGGCACGAAAGTCTCGCCGTACAGGTGGTCGCCCAGCACATAGGGCACCATGGTCTCGAACATCGGTACATCCACGCGCTGGCCCTTGCCCGTGCGAGCCTGCGCATAGAGCGCGGCGCAGATCACCCCGAAGGCGTAGAGGCCCACCGAGCGGTCGGCGATGGTGATCGGGAGATAGCGCGGGATGTCGCCGCTGCCCATCGCCACCGCCTGCGGCAAGCCGCTGGCGGCCTGGATCAGGTCGTCGAAGGCGGCCTGCGGCGCGTAGCGCCCGCGTTGCGAAAAGCCGAACATGCCGACATAGACCAGGCGCGGATTCAGCGCCGACAGGGTTTCATAGTCCAGCCCCAGCCGCTGCATGGCCTGCGGCCGGACGTTATAGGCCAGCACATCGGCGTCCTTCACCAACCGCAGCAAGGCTTCACGCCCGTCCGCCGATTTCAGGTCCAGCACGATGCCGCGCTTGTTGCGGTTCAGGCCCAGGTAGAGCGGCCCCATCTTCTCGTCGCCGCAAGGCCCGATGCCGCGCGTGACATCGCCCTCGGGCGGCTCCACCTTGATCACATCGGCGCCCAGGTCGCCCAGCATCTGGGTGGCCGAGGGGCCCATGAAAACCGCCGTGATGTCCACCACCTTGACCCCGGACAGGGCGCCTGCCGTCATTGCCATCGTC
Organism: Cupriavidus sp. 05T313; assembly: GCF_056396665.1. Taxonomy (NCBI): domain Bacteria; kingdom Pseudomonadati; phylum Pseudomonadota; class Betaproteobacteria; order Burkholderiales; family Burkholderiaceae; genus Cupriavidus; species Cupriavidus sp. 05T313. The sequence goes on from NZ_JBFTLX010000031.1 coordinate 15,771, forward strand.
TCCTCCAAGCTGCCGTATTAGTTCTATTAATAGAACTATAGGGTAAGACAATGGACCGGACAAGGACGAAGTGGGTGCGCCGACCATGACGGCGACCGCAACGGCGGCCCGATGGATGCCATGCAATGCCGCCCGATCATTGACGCAAAGGCACCCAGGGCAGCCAACCGAGGAAAGCCTCTAGATGCTTGACAACACAATCAGCCCTGTGCTGGAACCCGCCTTTTTTTGGGTCGTGTTATCCACAAATACTGTGGATAACAGGGGGTTCGCTTCCCGCTAACCGGCATGCTGCCGCCAATCCGTTCGGACTGCCTAATGTTTCAGCAACTTGAAGAATTTGTGGCATATTCGTGGCTGCGACGCCGGCACCCACCCTTGCGGTGTTCGACGGTAGAACATTCACGCTTCCTTTTTTCCGCTTTTCTTCCCTTCTTTTTCGCTTCCGCTCTCCCTCGCGCGCGCGCCCGGGACTCCTGCCCCGGCCTCCGGGACCGCGCCCGGCCCCTTTGGACCCTGACCGGGACTCTCGCCTCATGGTTTGCGCACGATCCGCGGCCGACAATACCTGCTCGCCTTACGCTTGCACCGCCGCACCGTGCGATGCCGTTGAAGGAGGAGTCGGAGTCATGGATCACTTGCGGTTTCGGGACGCCCACCGGCCATACACCCACTGCACGGCGCACGCCCGGCTGTCTGTGCGCCTGCCGGGCGGCCTGACGGCAGATGGCGCGGCCGCCGCATCGCTCGTGCTTGGCGGAACTGTCCTGGTGTTCTATGCGCTGTACTGCGAGGCCGGCACGTGGGACACGCTGCTCGCGGCGGCGAGCCGGGTGGTCCGCGACCATGACATGCCGGTTCGGGACCTGGGCCGGGCGCTGTCGCTGGCGCGTTCCCTGCGCGGGCAGGCAGCGGTGGAGCCGGCGCCGTGGCCCCTGGCCGCGCAGGCCCTGTGGCACGACGTCAAGGCACGCGCGGATGCGTTGCCCGGCATCGGCACGGGGTACGCGCAGCGGCTTGTCCTGCTCCTGGCCTGYCTGCACTGAGGCTGCCCGGGACAAGCGAGGAGGCAAAAGGAAAGCGGAAAGGAACATGGGAATCTGTCATGCGCAGCGCGCCGAGCCAGGGATGGGATGGCTGCCGGTTCACCTCGCGCATATCGCCGTTGCACGGTCAGGGCGGTCACGTGCAGCCAGGTGCCACCGAGGAGATTGCCCATAGGAAGGACTTGCCGGATATGGCAACGCCAGGACCGGCACGCCTGATGGAGACCGATATGCATATGTATCTTGCCAAGACCCTGCTCACCGGTGCCGCGTTGGCTGCCGGCCTTCTCACCACAGCCCAGGCCAACGCGGGCGTGCGTGACCTGGCTCCGGGCACCGCACCCGCGCACACCAGCCAGCGAGACGCCTTTACCGACGGGGCGCGCATGGGCCAGCGAGACGCCTTCACCGACGGGGCACGCATGGGCCAGCGAGACGCCTTCACCGACGGGGCGCGCATGGGCCAGCGAGACGCCTTCACCGACGGGGCACGCTCCGGACAAGCCGGGGGCACTCCCCTGGCAACGCTCGGCCGCCAGGGATTTTCAGYGTGCGCGTCCCGCCCCTTCGATCCCTACCAGGACGGCATGCGCAGCGGGCCTCGCGACCCCTACTCCGATGGCGGGCGCAGCGGTCCGCGCGACGCATTCAGCGACGGTGCGCGCACCGGCCAGGCCGATCCGTATGCTAGCGGCACGGAATGCCTGTCCGCCCTGCAACCCATGGGCACGGCATGACGGCGCACCATCGCCATAGCCCGAGATAAGCGCTGGCGACAAGGCCGGCTCGCAACAAGGAGTGGACGTCATGCGTGGCCCCCAAAGCCCCAAGGCATCAAGCTGCGCATGACACCACCGGTGGAAAAGGCGTGCCCGGCACCTGCCGGCAAACACGGTACCCACGGTACCTTCACGCAGGATTTCCTTTGCTAAGCTAGGTGAAGCACGCGGTGCACCGTACGCGGCAGCCGTGCTTTGGCCTGTCGCGCCGGCTACTCCCGCCCGCGTGAACGCCCATGCCCACGCGCAAGCAACAGATTCGCCTTTGCACCAGCCCGGATGGCGTGCGCCTCGCTTACGCCATCAGCGGCCAGGGACCGCCGCTGGTCAAGGCGGCGAACTGGATGAGCCACCTGGAGTTCGATGTCGAGAGCCCTGTGTGGAGCCACCTTCTCAACGAACTATCGCATTGCCACACGCTGGTGCGCTATGACGAGCGCGGCTGCGGCTTGTCCGACCGCGATGTCGAGTTGTCTTTCGACGCTTGGCTGCAGGACCTGGAGACCATTGTCGAAGCCACCGGCGTCGATCACTTCCCGCTGCTGGGCATCTCGCAAGGCGCATCGATCGCGGTCGCCTACGCGGTGGCGCATCCCGGGCGGGTCAGCCACCTGATCCTGCATGGCGGCTATGCGCGCGGCAGGCTCAAGCGGGCGCTCGACCTTCGCCTGCGGGAAGAGGCCGAGCTGATGAACCGGCTCGCCGAGATCGGCTGGGGCCAGGAGAACCCCGCCTTCCGCCAGTTCTTCACGACGCAGTTCATCCCCGGCGGCAGCGCCGAGCAGCATCGCTGGTTCAACGAACTGGAGCGCGTGTCGACCTCGCCCGCCAACGCGGCGCGCTTTATGCGCATCTTCAATGAAATCGATGTGGTGTCCCAACTAAGCCAGGTATCCTGCCCCACCCTGGTGCTGCACGCCGTGCGCGATGCGCGCGTGCCCTTCGACGAGGGCCGGCTGATTGCCAGCCTGATTCCCGGCGCGCACTTCGTCCCGCTCGAAAGCGATAACCACCTGCTGCTGGAAACCGAGCCGGCATGGCAACGCTGGCTCGACGAGGTGCATGCGTTCCTGCCCGCTACCCCGCCCAGCGCGGACCTTGTCTTCACCGTGCTGACCCGGCGCGAGCGGGACATCGTGGAGCTGATCGCGCAAGGCCGCGACAATGCGCAGATCGCGGCGCATCTTGGCCTGAGCGAGAAGACGGTGCGCAACCACATCACCAGTGTGTTCTCCAAGCTTGAAGTGGAAAATCGCGCGCAGGCGATCGTGCTGGCCCGCACGTCGGGCTTTGGCCAGCTAGGCGCATAGCGTGGCCTCCGGCGGGTTATGCGGATGCGCGAGCCATGCGTTCCGGCATGGCGATCCGGCAAACCGATCTACTCGAGATAGCTGCCGAAGCGTGCACGGATCTCGTCAAGATTGGCGAGCGTGCCGGACAGGTGCCGGCGCAGGCTGGCCTGTGCCTCGTCGGCGTCGCCCCTGGCGATCGCATCGACAATGGCGGTGTGATCCGCCACCACGGCGTTCGCCTTGCCGGCGATCGGCAGGTGCAAGCGGCGCAGCCGATCCAGGTGGCCGCTCTGGCGGCGCACCAGCATCCACAGGTCCGGCACCCGCGCGGCTTCGTACATCTGGCGGTGGAAAGCCTGGTCGAACAGGGAGAACTCGGCGAAATCCTGCGCCGCGAGCATCGCCTGCTGCCGTGCCACGCTCAGGCGCAGCCGCTCGACCAGCGCCGGGTCGGGTTCTTGCGCCAGGGTGCGCACGATTTCCACTTCCACCGAACGCCGCAGGAAATGCGCTTGCTGCGCCAGGGCAACACTGATGGGGCTGACCACGGTGGCGTGCTGCGGGAAGATATCGACCAGCCCTTCCTCGCTCAGCCGCATCAGTGCATCGCGCACCGGCGTCTGGCTGATGCCGTATTGCGCGGCCAGCTCGGTACGCGACAGCACCGTGCCGGGGGTCAGCGTCATCGAGATGATCATGTCCCGCATATGCTCGAACACCTGCGGCGCGGCGTGCCGGGTGCGGTCGAACTGGAAATGCATCTGGGGAGGGGACAGGGTGGCTTCCATCTGGTGGTCTGGTTTCAGGACATTGATGCGCCTTATCGCGCATAAGGACGCTGCTTCGCGTCCCCTGCAGGCATTCTAATAGAAAGTTTTCCCGTTTGACACACTAATATATTAGTGCTTTAATGGCTCACATGAGATCAGTTGTCGTACCTCCAAGGGAGGGCGATCCCGATGACAACACCCATGGAAGAGACAATGACGTCCCGAAAGAAGACGCCCGAAACGCTGCGCAGCGCGCGCTGGTTTGCTCCCGACGACCTGCGCTCCTCCGGGCACCGCTCGCGCATCATGCAGATGGGCTACTCGCCCGACGAATGGCTGGACCGCCCGATCATCGCGATCATCAACACGTGGTCCGACATCAACCCCTGCCACTCCCATTTCAAGCAGCGCGTCGACGACGTCAAGCGCGGCATCCTGCAGGCCGGCGGCTTCCCCATCGAGTTGCCCGCCATCTCCCTGTCGGAGAGCGCGGTCAAGCCGACCACCATGCTGTACCGGAACATGCTGGCGATGGAGGCGGAGGAGCTGATCCGCTCCCATCCCATCGACGGCGCGGTCCTGATGGGCGGCTGCGACAAGACCACGCCCGGCTTGCTGATGGGGGCGTCGAGCGCGGGCGTGCCGGCCATCTATGTGCCGGCCGGCCCGATGCTGCGCGGCAACTGGAAGGGCAACGTGCTGGGCTCCGGTTCGGACGCCTGGAAATTCTGGGACGAGCGCCGCGCCGGCAATATCAGCAAGACCGAGTGGATCGGCATCGAGGGCGGCATCGCCCGCAGCCACGGCACTTGCATGACGATGGGCACCGCCAGCACCATGACGGCGATTGCCGAGGCCATTGGCATGACGCTGCCGGGCGCCTCGTCCATCCCGGCCGCCGACGCCAATCACATCCGCATGTGCTCCGAAGCCGGACGGCGCATCGTGGACATGGTGTGGGAGGACCTCACCCCGCAACGGATCCAGACACGCGCCTCTTTTGAGAACGCGATTGCGGTGGCCATGGCGATGGGCTGCTCCACCAACGCCATCATCCACGTGATCGCGATGGCGCGCCGCGCCGGGCACGACATCGGGCTGGGAGAYTTCGACGCGGCCAGCCGGCGCGTGCCGGTGATCGCCAATATCCGGCCCAGCGGCGACAAGTATCTGATGGAGGATTTCTTCTACGCGGGCGGCCTGCCGGCGCTGATGAACCGCATCGGCGACAAACTCCACCTGGATGCCATGACCGTCACCGGCCGCACCCTGGGCGAGAACATCGCGGGCGCGGAGGTCTACAACGACGACGTGATCCGCACCCCGGAAAACGCGCTCTACCAGGAAGGCGCGCTGGCCGTGCTCAAGGGCAATATCGCGCCGGACGGCTGCGTGATCAAGCCCAGCGCCTGCGAGAAACGCTTCTTCAAACACACTGGCCCTGCGCTGGTGTTCGACGACTATCCGTCGATGAAGGAAGCGGTGGAGCGCGACGACCTCGACGTCACCGCCGACCACATCCTGATCCTGCGCAACGCCGGCCCGCAAGGCGGCCCCGGCATGCCGGAATGGGGCATGCTGCCCATCCCCAAGAAACTGGTGAAACAAGGCGTGCGGGACATGCTGCGCATGTCGGATGCGCGCATGAGCGGCACCAGCTACGGCGCCTGCATCCTGCATGTCTCGCCCGAGTCCTATATCGGCGGCCCGTTCGCGCTGGTGCGCACCGGCGACATGATCTCGGTCGACATCGACCGCCGCAGCATCCACCTGGAAGTGTCCGACGAGGAACTGGCTCGCCGCAAGGCCGCATGGACGCCGCCGCCACCGCGCTTCGGGCGTGGCTATGGCTGGATGTTCTCCCAGCACATCCGGCAGGCCAACGACGGCTGCGACTTCGACTTCCTGCAAACCGACTTCGGCGCGCCCACGGGCGAGCCCAGCATCTACTGATCACCGAATCCGCTCACCGACTCCGGACCCGCCATGACCCAAGCCAGCAAGCTCAGCCAGCCAATCATCGACCAGCTCAAGACCGTCAGCACGGCCACCCTGTGCACCGCGCTGTTCAAGCGCGGCCTGCGCAACCAGTTCATCCAGGACGTGCATCCGCTCAATCCCGAGCGCGGCAATATGGTCGGCGAGGCCTTTACGCTGCGCTATATCCCGGCGCGGGAAGACCTGAACCCGATCACGGTGTTCCAGGACCCGAACCACCCGCAGCGGCAAGCGGTAGAACAATGCCCGCCGGGCGCGGTGCTGGTGATCGACAGCCGCAAGGACGCGCGCGCCGCCTCCGCCGGCTCGATCCTGATCACCCGCCTGATGCAGCGCGGCGCGGCCGGCATCGTCACCGACGGCGGCTTTCGCGATTCGCCGGAGATTGCCCGGCTCGCCATGCCGGCCTATCACCACCGCCCTTCCGCCCCCACCAACCTGACGCTGCACCAGGCGATCGAGATCAACGGGCCGATCGGCTGCGGCGACGTCGCGGTGTTCCCCGGCGACGTGGTGGTTGGCGATGCGGAAGGCGTGATCGTCATCCCGCGGCACCTGGCCGAAGACATCGCGGCGGAAGCCGTGGAGATGACCGCCTTCGAGGACTTCGTCACGGAGGAAGTGATGAAGGGCCGCTCGATCATCGGCTTGTATCCGCCGACCCAGGAGCAAAGCCGGCTGGACTTCGCCGCATGGCGGCAGGCCACGGGCCGCTGAGCACTCACCTTGCGCGCAGCGCAAACCAGCACATGAGACAGCCGGCCCCGAACCGCGGGGCGAGGCCGCCACGGATGGAGACAAGATGAATCACAGTAAGCGAGGCGCGCTGCGCCACGTTGCCGCCCTCGGCATGCTGGCTACCGCCGGCGCCATCGGGCTCTTCGGCGCGGGCGCCCACGCCCAGGACAAATGGCCGTCGCGCCCGGTCACCTGGGTAGTGCCGTTCGCGGCGGGAGGCTCGACCGACATCGTCGCCCGCACCATCGGGCAGGAAATCTCGAAGTCGCTGGGCCAGCCGGTCGTGGTCGAGAACCGCCCCGGCGCGGCCGGCGCGGTGGGCGCGGGCTACGTTGCGCGCGCGAAGGCGGATGGCTACACGCTGTTCGGCGGCACCATCAGCACGCATGCCATCAATGCCAGCCTGTACAAGAACCTCACCTACGACCCGGTGAAGGATTTCGAGCCGGTCTGCCTGATCGCCTACGTGCCAAATGTGCTGATGGTCGATGCCAAGCTGCCGATCCATAACGTGAAGGAACTGATCGCCTATGCGAAGCAGCATCCGGGCCTGAGCTTCGCATCTTCCGGCGCGGGTACCTCGACCCACCTGGCCGGCGAGCTGTTCGCCGACATGATCAAGGTGCCGATGACCCACGTGCCCTACAAAGGCAGCCCGCAGGCGATACAGGACGTGGCTGCCGGCCTCGTCCCCTTTCTCTTCGATCAGCTGACGGCGGGCGACGCGATGATCAAGGCCGGCAAGCTGCGCGCGCTGGCCGTGACCTCGCCCAAGCGCTCGGCGCTGGCCCCCGATGTGCCGACCATGGCGGAGGCCGGCGTGCCGGGCTTTGAAATGGTGTCGTGGCAGGCTCTCTACGCGCCGCGCGGCACGCCGAAGGACGTGGTGCAGCGGCTGAACGCCGAAGTGGTGCGCGCGCTGAAGCAGCCCGCCGTGCAGCAACGGATGACGCAGCAGCTTGGCATGGAAGTGGTGGGCAGCAGCCCTGCCGAACTGGCGGCCTTCATGGGCAAGGAGATTCCGCGCTGGGCGGAGCTGGTGAAGAAGTCGGGCGCAACGGCGAATTGATCGCGTAATCGATTGCGTAATCGATTGCGTAGTTGATCACGTTAGCGCCGGGAACTACTCACTGAACAAAACCAATAAGCGCGAACTGAATCGCGCAGGAGACGACATGCACATCAACACCAAACCCATCGTCCAGGCGCTGGCCGGCATCGCCGCCGCCCTGGCCCTCGCCACGCCTGGCGCCCACGCCGCCGACGCAGCCTACCCCGCCAAGAGCATCACCATCGTCGTGCCCGCCTCACCCGGCGGCGCCATCGACCTTGTGGCAAGGCTGGTGGGCCAGAAGATGACCGAGGCCTGGGGCCAGCCGGTGGTGGTGGACAACCGCCCCGGCGCCACCGGCATCATCGGCACCGACCTGGTCGCCAAGAGCCCGCCGGATGGCTACATGCTGGCGCTGGTGGCCAGCAGCCACGCGATCAATCCGAGCATGGTGAAGAAGCTGCCCTTCGACACCATCAAGAGTTTCGAGCCGGTGGTGCTGACCCACGTGGTGCCGCTGATGCTGGTGGTGTCCCCTTCCCTGCCGGTGAAATCCGTCAAGGAACTGATCGCCTATGGCAAGGCCAACCCGGGCAAGCTGTCGTTCGCGTCCAGCGGCTCGGGCGGCGCGCCGCACTTCTCGGGCGAGCTGTTCAAGAGCATGGCCGGCATCGACATGGTCCACATTCCCTACAAGGGCAGCACGCTGGCGCATCCGGACCTGACCAGCGGCCGCGTGTCGCTGATGTTCGACACGGTTGCCGCGATCGGCCCGCAGGTCAAGGGGGGCAAGGTGCGCCCGCTCGCCGTGACCACGGCCAGGCGCTCGTCGACCGCGCCGCAGGTCCCGACCATGGCGGAAGCCGGCCTGCCCGGCTATGAAACCAGCACCTGGGGCGGCGTGCTCGCGCCGGCCGGTACGCCCAGGGCGGTGGTGGACAAGCTCAACGCGGAGATCAACAAAGCGCTCGCATCGCCCGATGTGCGCGAGCGCCTGCAGAACGCCGGCATCGAACCCGCGGGCGGCACCCCCGCGCAATTCGCCAGTTTCCTTGAGGTGGAAATGGGCAAGTGGGCCAAGGTTGCCAAGGACGCCGGCATCCAGCCCGAATGAGCGGCGCGCCGGCAGCCGCTACCCCACACATGCCGCCGGGCCATCGCACCCGGCACTCAAGCAGTACTCCTGGAGACAGAACATGCGCTTGCTCACCCCCCTGAAACCGCGCCGTCGCGCGGCACTCATCGCCCTGGCTATCGGCGCGTGGCTGCCCGCCGCGCACGCCCAGCCCGGCGTGGCCTGGCCGGCCAAGCCCGTGACCATCATCCTGCCGTTCGCCCCTGGCGGCGGCACCGATGTGGGCACCCGCCTGGTAGCGCTGCGGCTGTCGCAACTGTGGGGCCAGCCGGTGCTGGTGGACAACCGGCCCGGCGCGGCCGGCAACGTCGGGCTGGACATCGTGTCCCGCGCCAGGCCGGATGGCTACACGCTGGTCGCGGGCAATGTCGGCACGCAATCCATCAATCCCACGCTCTACAAGAAGCTCAGCTACAACCCGGCCGCCTTCGTGCCGGTGAGCCTGATGGCGGAGCTGCCGTTCGCGCTGGTCGTCACGCCCAAGCTGCCGGCCAGGACGCCGAAAGAACTGGTGGCGCTGGCCAAGGCGCAGCCCGGCAAGCTGACCTACGCCAGCTCGGGCAGCGGCGGCTCGCCGCATTTGTCGGCGGAGATCTTCAAGGCTGCCACCGGCATCGATCTGCTGCACGTGCCCTACAAGGGCGGCGGCGCCGCCATGAGCGACCTGATGGCGGGCAATGTCGACATGCTGTTCGCCTCCATCCTGGAAACCGCCGGCCATGTGAAATCGGGCAAGCTGCGCGCGCTGGCCGTGACCAGCAAGGTCCGCTCCCCCGCGCTGCCGGACGTGCCGACCCTGGCGGAAGCCGGTATTGCCGGCGCCGAATCGGGATCGTGGGTCGGCCTGCTGGCTCCGGCGGGCACGCCCAGGGAAATCGTCGACAAGATCGCCGCCGGCGTCAAGGAAGTGGTGGCGATGCCCGCCGTGCGCGAACAGCTGATTGCACAGGGCGCCATTCCCGTCGGCGGCACGCCGGCCCAGTTCGCGGACCTGATCGCCACCGATCGCAAGCGCTACGCCAGGATCATCCTGGACAACAAACTCAGCGCGGACTGACATCGCCAGCCTCGCGCAATCATCGCGCTCACCAACCGGATCTCTTCTCATGAAACAACGCCTGCTCCAGCATGGACGCTTGCCGGCCGCACTCGAAGCCAGCCTGGCCGAACACTATGACGTCCACCCCCTGTGGGCCGAAACCGATCCCGCCGCCTTCCTCGCCAGCCACGGCGCCGAGTTTGCCGCGCTGACCACACGCGCCGCGATCGGCGTCGACGCGGCCATAATCGCGGCCATGCCGGCGCTGAAGGTCATCTCCAGCTTTGGCGTGGGCCTCGACAAGATCGACCTCGAAGCCGCGCGCGCGCGCGGCATCGCAGTTGGCTATACCCCCGACGTGCTCAACGATTGCGTGGCCGACACGGCCTTTGGCCTGCTGATGGACGTGGCGCGCGGCTTCAGCGCGGCAGATCGCTTTGTCAGGCGCGGCGAATGGCCCAAGGCGCAGTTCCCGCTCAGCACGCGCGTCAGCGGCAAGCGCCTGGGCATCATCGGCATGGGCCGCATCGGCCGCGTGATCGCCCGGCGCGGCTCCGGCTTCGACATGGAGGTACGCTACAACAGCCGGCGCCCCGCGGCGGATGCGCCCTACCGTCACGAGCCCTCGCTGATCGAGATGGCCAGGTGGGCGGATTTCCTGGTCATTGCCACCGCGGGCGGGCCGGAGACCCGGCACCTGGTTTCCGCCGCCGTGCTCGAAGCGCTCGGCCCCGAAGGCTTCCTGATCAATATCGCGCGCGGCACCGTGGTTGACGAGGTGGCGCTGGTGGATGCGCTGGTGCACCGGCGCATCGCCGGCGCCGGCCTGGATGTGTTCGAGAACGAGCCGCACGTCCCTGAAGCCCTGTTCGCGCTGGACAACGTCGTGCTGCTGCCGCATATCGCGAGTGCCACGCACGAAACGCGCAATGCGATGGCGGACCTGGTCTTCGACAACCTGCGGAGCTTCTTCGCCAGCGGTGCCGTGAAGGCTGCGGCGGCATAGGGCAACCAGGATGCCGGGCGATAGCGCGGGGGAGCGATCGCCCCCCTTTTGTCTTATGCCTTGTCTATTGCCGCAATGCCCCGCGGTTGTACCCCAAACGAGGTAGATTTCCCCCCGATTTCCTCCTCACCCCCCCTCCGCCGAGTGGTAGCGGACTGGTCTTTATCTTGCGCATACTGATTGCCTAACCAAGAAGAATAACCACACAAAAGCAGAGGGGTCAGCCATGGAAGGAGCACTCACTTTCGGGGCGTATATCGTGGTTTTTATCGGGGCGCTGTTGTTCGGTGCAAGAAGCGTGAGCCGGCATCATCCCGCGCTGCGGCAGGACACGCCGCAAACCGCCAAGAGCCCGCAGCAATAATCCGGGCCGGTTGCCGCACCGCTGCGCATTTCAGGGTTCGGCGATGGCCGGCGCATCATCCGCAGCCATCTGCGCGAGGGCCCTTAGCCGCGCCATGGAATTCCGGATATGCAAGCGGGCCAGGTCTTCCGCCTGGCCGGCATCCCCGCGCTCGATCGCCGCGACGATCTGCTCGTGCTCCCCGATGGCGGCCTGCGCGCGGTCCCGCGCAAACAGGATCCGTGGCGCGAACACCTGCGACGTCATATGCACGATGGGTACCTGCCTCGCCAGGTACTCGTTCGCTGCCAGGCCGATGATGGCAGTATGGAACTCGACATTGGCCGCTGTATAAACCTCAGGCAGCCAGGGCTCGAGGCTCCCCTGCTGGGTTTCGATGATGGCGCGCAAAGGCGCTCCGGCCAGTTCGCTCGCGCGTGACGCCGCCAGGCGAGCGGCGAGGCCGTCGATTACCTCGCGCAGTTCATAGGCATCCATCAACTGACGGAAATCCGCGCTGACCACGGTGACGCCGCGCGCAGTCTCGGCGCTGACCAGGCCTTCCCGTTCGAGAATGCGCAGGGCTTCCCGCAGCGGCGTGCGGCTGATCTTCAGGTCCTCCGAAATCTCGACCTGCCGCAGCGGCTTGCCCGGCGGGTAGACGCCCCGGTAGATGCGCTGGCGCAGCACCTGCGCGACTTCCTCGACCAGCCGCACCCGGCCTTGCCACTCGAATGTTTCCGACATTTCCGACATTTGCCCCCTCTTGGCGCAGCGCATTTCCGCATATTCCGGCGCATCTCCGCACCGGGTGATCCAGACAGGTTGGCGCAGTTTACAAGGGCTGCCCACGGGTCTACTATAGCCTCAAACACTGGATTCTGGATCCAAAAACCAAAGCCCTGCATAGCATGGCGTGGCGTCCAGGCCACCCGAGACGTTTCTGGAGACCCCCGCCGATGAGCGATGCGCTTTGCTTTTTGTCCGCCACCGAACTCCAGGGCCGCATCGCCCGCAAGGAAATATCGCCGGTCGAACTCACGCAGGCCGTGCTCGACCGCGCTGCCCGGCTGCAGCCCGAACTGAACTGCTTCATCACGCTATGCGCCGATGAAGCCATGACCGCGGCCCGCGAGGCGGAGCAGGCGGTCATCGCGGGCAAGCCACTGGGGCTGCTGCACGGCATCCCGTTCACCGCGAAGGACCTCGTCAACACCAAGGGCGTGCGCACCACGTTTGGCGTGGCGCCATACCGGGACAACGTGCCCGACCAGGATGCGGTAGCCATCGCGCGCCTGCGCGAGCAGGGCGCCATCCTGATTGGCAAGACCACCACGCCCGAGTTCGGCTCCAAATGCCTGACCGATTCGCCCCTGTTCGGCCGCACGCGCAATGCATGGAGCGGCGAGCGCACCAGCGGCGGATCCAGCGGCGGCGCGGCGGTTGCCGTGGCCAGCGGCATCGCGCCGCTTGCGGTCGCCACCGACGGCGGCGGCTCCACGCGGATTCCGGCGGCGTGCAACGGCGTGGTCGGCATCAAGCAGAGCAACGGCGTGATCCCGCACAGCCAGGCGCAGGACCTCTTCGGCAACCAGACCTATGTCACGCCCACCACGCGCACGGTCGCGGACACCGGGCTGATGATGCAGGTCATGGCCGGCGAAGATGCCTGCGATCCGTGGTCGATCGGCGTGCCGAAGCCGGACTACGCCGGCGCCGCCCGCCCGCAAGGGGATTTGCGCGGCCGCCGGATTCTTTACTGCCTGGCGCCGCCGGGGCGTCCGGTATCGGCGGAGGTTGCGCGGGCATTCGAGGCGAGCCTGTCGAAGCTGGCCGGGCTAGGCGCGGAACTGGAAGCCTTCTCCGGTGATGGCTTTGACGTGGAACCCATCTGGCGCGCGATCAACCATACGGTCTGGCGCGCGCGCTTTGCCGCCATCGCGGCGGAGCACGGCGACCAGCTCAGCGCCACGTTCCTGAAGCAGGTGGCCTCCGCCGCGCAGGTCAGCGGCGTGGAGTACCAGCAGGCGATGTTCGATCGCTCGAAACTGTTCCTGCGCGTGCAGGCGCTGCTGCAGCGCGGCGACTTCCTCGCCATGCCGACGCTCACACGCACGGCGCTACCCATCGAACAAGACCTGTTCGGCACCATCGACATCGACGGCCAGGCATTCGAAAACGTCCGCGCGCACTGGTTCCCGTGGACGATGCCGTTCAACATGACCGGCCATCCCGCCATCAGCCTGCCCTGCGGCTTCGGCAGCGACGGGCTGCCGATCGGCTTCCAGCTGGTGGGACAGTTCCGCGGCGACGCCGAGCTGCTCCGCGTGTCCGCGCTGTTCGAAGCCGCGCACGGGCTGCTGGGCCAGTGGCCGCAGCTATAACGCGCCGCACCCCGTTTATTCATCGATTCAAACCGCACCCGCCATGACCCACGCTTTCCGCCGCAATTTTGTGATCAACGCCCTGGCGCTTCCGGCATGTGCCGTTGCTGTCCTCGCCCTGCCCCGGCCGGCCTTCGCGGCAGAGGATGCGGCGGCCCCGATGCATATCATCGTCGGCTACGCGCCCGGCGGCGCGGCCGACAGCCTGGCCCGGATCTACGCCGAACAACTGCGCCAGGATGGGCACGGCACCATCATCGTCGAGAACAAACCCGGCGCGTCGGCGCGCCTGGCGCTCGACTACGTCAAGCGCTCCAGGCCCGATGGCAAGACCATCTTCATCGGCCCCTCGCCGCTGTTCACCATCTTCCCGCTGACCTACAAGAAGCTGGGATATGACGCGGACAAAGACCTGGTACCGGCCGCCGTGCTGACCGACGTGCCCACCGTGATTGCCGCCGGTGTCCAGCAGCCGTACAAGAACATGAAGGAATACGTCGAGTGGGCCAGGCGCAATCCCGGCAGCGCCAGCCTGGGCCTGGCGACCATCGGCAGCGCCGGCCACCTCGGCACGGTGGCACTGGGCAAGAAGCTCGGCATTTCCGTTACGCCCGCTGCCTACCGTGGCGCGTCTCCGATGCTGGTGGACGTGATCAGCGGTACGGTGTCGATCGGCTGGGATGCCGTCGCCAGCATGATGCCGTTGTACAAGGGCGGCAAGCTGCAATTCCTGGGGGTGAGCGGCACGCGGCGCGCCAAGGCCTTGCCGGAAGTGCCCACGCTGAAGGAACAGGGCTTCAGCCAGTTCGAATACGCGACCAGCTGGTACGGCGCCTTCCTGCCGGCCGGCACGCAAGCGGATGTGGTCGCCAGGGTGGAGAAGATGTTCATTGCCGCCTCGGCCAATGCCGCGACCGCGGCCAAGCTGGAGGCCCTGGGGCTGGAAGTGGCCGCCGGGCCGGGACAAGAAGCGCGGCACCGCATCCAGCTGGAGCGTGCTGCCTGGAAGCCGATCGTGGAGGCTACCGGCTTCGTCGCCGAGGACTGACCCGGACCGGAGCAAACGGGCGGATGGCTCTGACCCTTCGTCCCGCTCTAACGCGCCGCGCCATCTCCTAGCGCCTCGCGCGCAGCCATCAGCGCGAATCCGAGCAGGTTGGGCCCGCGCCACTGATCGGGATTGGCCGCGCGCGGATCGTCGGCAGCCAGGCCGATGCCCCAGATGCGATCGACCGGGCTGGCCTCCACCAGCACGCGCCGCCCGGTGCCGAGYAGGTAGCCGGCGAGGTCCGGATTCTGGCGGAATTTCTCGATATTGCCCTGCGTCACCAGCGCCTGGCACGCGGCATTCCAGCGCCCTTCGTCAAAGCCGCGCACCTCGCGGCCAAGCCGCTTGGCCGCGGCGGGCGAAGGCGCCGCCAGTATCCGCGCCAGGGCAGGCTCGTCGCCGAACAGGCGCGCCTTGCCAGCCATCATGAAATGCTCCGCGCTGGCGAACACCTGGCCATCCACGCTGAACCGGGCGGGCCACCACTGCGACAGGCACTCCTTGCCCACCGCGGCCCCCGGCCTGGCGCTGTGGCCCCAGAAAAACAGGTAGGCGGGGCGGTGGCCGCGCCGGAAGGCACTGATCAGGGAGGCGTGGTCGTGGATATCGGGCTGGGTCATCGCGAATCGGTAGCGTCGGTAGCGTCGGTATGGTCTGGCATGGCTGGAGCCTGGGTGACCCCAAAGCCCTATAGTATTGTTCGCGGCAAGGCTGTGCGTCAAAGGGCACCAGGCAGGGCACCAGGCGCCGATGCCAGCCGTGACAAACCTTTGATCGCCCGGCGCACCGGATCCCCGCCAGCACAGGCTTGTGCTATCATCTGCGCCGTCTTAGGGGAGTAGCTAGCCTCCAGTCCCCCTGGAGGAGCCGACGTCAACATACTTGGTACAAAAAACCATGGCGCCGGCAGCCTGATTGGCTCTGCGAGACCTTTGACTTTTCTGTCCACCAGCTGGGGCTG
Organism: Cupriavidus sp. 05T313; assembly: GCF_056396665.1. NCBI lineage: Bacteria > Pseudomonadati > Pseudomonadota > Betaproteobacteria > Burkholderiales > Burkholderiaceae > Cupriavidus > Cupriavidus sp. 05T313. The sequence continues at coordinate 31,361 of NZ_JBFTLX010000031.1, forward strand.
GCACTGGGCAGCGAAGTCATTGGTTCGTGTGTTGCCAGCCCCTTTGGATATCTCATGGAAGCACTCATTGCTTCATTCGGCATGGTCGCCCTGGCGGAAATGGGCGACAAGACTCAGCTCCTGTCCTTTCTCCTGGCGTCCCGGTTTCCCGGCAAGCAGTGGAGCATCATTGCGGGCATTTTCGTCGCAACCATCTTCAACCACCTCTTTGCCGCCGCGCTGGGCGACTGGGCTGCCTCGCACGTCAGCCCGGATGTGACGCGCTGGGTGCTGGGCATCGCTTTCCTCGGATTCGCCGCCTGGGCCCTGATCCCCGACAAGCTCGACGACGAAGGGAAAAACGGCAAGCAGGCCGGCGCCTTCGCCACCACCGTGGTGGCCTTCTTCCTCGCCGAAATGGGCGACAAGACCCAGTTCGCCACCATTGCGCTGGGTGCGCAGTACGCGAACCTGGGCATGGTCGTGGTCGGCACCACGCTGGGCATGATGGCGGCCAATGTGCCCGCGGTCCTGCTGGGCGATCGCCTGACCCGCATTATCCCGCTGAGCAAGATGCGCTTCGTCGCCGCGGCGCTGTTCGCCGTGTTCGGGATCCTGATCCTGTTCAAGGTGAACTTCGGCTTGAACCTGGGTACCTGAGCGGCAAACGCGCATCACCGGCCTGCACAAGACCGCGAACGCCGCAGAGCGGCCCGGGTTATCGGCCTCCCGCCGACCTTGGCGGCGCTGGCGGGCGGTGCCGGCAGCTTCGCCCTGCGGCTGCTGGCTGTGTGGCAAGATTGGCATCTGCCCAAGGTGCCGGTCTGGTGATCCCGCCGGGATGCCAGCGCCAGGGCAACCGCGAGGGATGAACCGACATGCGCATGAAAGACACACCCAGGGACTGGGTACTTCGCGCGCCGCAGCAAGGCCGGCTGGAGCGCATCGAAGCGTTCTTCTCGGGGCACGGCTACGATATGCATCGCCACGATACCTACGCCATCGGGCGCACGCTCTCCGGCGTGCAGCGCTTCCAGTATCGGGGCGGGCAGCGCAACAGCCTGCCCGGCGGGACCGTCGTGCTGCATCCCGATGAGCCCCATGACGGCGAGGCCGGTTCGGACGCTGGCTTCAAGTACCGGATCATGTATATCGAACCGGCGCTGATCCAGCAGGTGCTAGGCGGCAAGCCGCTCCCGTTCATCAAGGATGGCATATCCAGGGACCCGCGGCTGCGCGCGGCAACCGGTATCCTGCTCCAGGGCATGGACAGCCCAATCGATCCGCTGGAGGAAGACGACGCCTTGTTCGATCTTGCGCATGCGCTGGAAGCGGTATCCGGTGCGCCTGCCCGCCGCCAGGGCTACGACTACCAGGCCGCCGAGCGGGCGCGCGAGTATATCCACGGCGCGCTGCACCGCACGGTCACGCTGGGCGAACTGGAAGCGCACAGCGGACGAGACCGCTGGAGCCTGTCGCGCGATTTCCGCTTGCTGTACGGCACCAGCCCGTACCGCTACCTGACCATGCGCCGGCTCGACCAGGTCCGGTCGCTGCTGGTACGGGGCCAGTCGCTGGCCGATGCCGCCCTGGCCGCGGGATTCACGGACCAGAGCCATATGACGCGCCACTTCCGCAAGGCCTACGGCCTGTCGCCTGCGCGCTGGATGAACATGCAGGGCGTGGCCGCGCCCGCGGCTCGCTGAGGCTTGCACGATCGTACAAGATTCCCCCCGTACGCCTTGCTAAGGTGAGCCCCCATGACAAGGCAAGGAGAGCAACGCCATGGACAACGATCTGGCAACCGCCACCGGTAAGTACCAAAGCCTGAATTTCGCGCAGAAACTCGGCCTGATCCACGAGCAGTGGACGCCGAAGGTGATCGCCGAGATGAACGACTACCAGTTCAAGCTGGTCAGGATCGAGGGCGAYTTCATCTGGCACAGCCATGCCGATACCGATGAGACGTTCATCGTGCTGGAAGGGCAACTGCGCATCGATTTCCGCGATGGACAGGTACGGCTATCGGCAGGCGAGATGTTCGTGGTGCCCAGGGGCGTCGAGCACAAGCCCTTTGCCGAAACGGAGGTGAAGCTGCTGCTGATCGAACCCCGGGGCGTGGTGAATACCGGCGGCGAGGGCGGTGAGCGGACGGCGGTCAACGACGCCTGGATCTGACCGCCGCCGGACTCAGGCCTTGCGATACCGCGCGATGCCGTCCGGGCCCACTTCCATCACGGCCTCCCCCCGATGCACGAGGTAGTTCAGGTGGGCAATGCTCTCGCCAGTCGCCATGCCCAGCAATCCGGGCTCCCCGCCAATGGGGCGGGAGAACAGTTCGGCGAAGACATCCACCGCGCGCTTTGGCTCGGACAGCGCCTGGCGCAGCCGGTCGAGCGCCTGGCGCTGGCTGCGCTCCAGGTAATCGATGCGCGCATGCAGGCCGCGGAAAGGCTCGTTGTGCGCCGGCAGCACCAGCACATCGTCCGGGACTTCCCGGCGCAGCCTGGCAAGTGAGGCAAGCCAGTCGCCCATCGGGTCCGCGTCGGGCTCGGTGGGGAATACCGACACGTTGGAGGAGATGCGCGGCAGGATCTGGTCGCCGCTGATCAGGATCTTCAGCGTCTCGCTATAGAGGCAGGCGTGTTCGGGCGAGTGGCCGTTGCCGACGACAACCCGCCACTGGTGATCGCCAATCGCCAGGCTCTCACCGTCGCGCAGGCGCCGGTAGCTGTCGGGCAAGGCATGGACGTACTTGCCGAAGCCGCCGAAGCGCACACGGTATGCCTCGATGGCGTTGTCGTCCCAGCCCGCGCGGCGATAGAAGCGCACGCCGTCCTCCGGCGCCTCGCGCCCCGTGTCCGCGGCGAGAACGCGGCAGTTCAGGTATTCCAGCCGGGTCATCCACAGGCGGCAACCGTGCTTGCGGGTCAGCCAGCCGGCCATGCCGATATGGTCCGGATGCATGTGCGTGACGAACAGCCGGGTCAGCCCGTCCGCCAGCGCCCCGCCCTGCGCGAAGAGATCGCGCCAGGCAGCGGCGGTCTCGCTGGTTTGCAATCCCGCGTCCACCCCCGCCCAGCCCGCGCCGTCGCGCACCGCCCAGAGGTTGATATGGCTCAGCGCGAATGGCATCGGCATGCGGATCCACAGCACGCCCGGTACGATTTCCCGCACGCTGCCCGGCGCCGGCGCGTCTCCGCATGGGTATTCGAGCACAGGCTTGCTCTCGGCCGAGGGGGTTAAACTCGCATCGCTCATGGGGTCTGATTCCTTGGTTCCGTGCGGACATGCGGGGCGTGCCGAGCGTTGTTGCACCTGCATGGGGCAAATAAGGGCCGTGCTTCTCGCATTCGACGTCGTGAGCGATTCTACCGAGGTCCGGCTGTTCGCGCAGCAGCACCGGCCGGCTGCGCAAACAGGCGTTCAGACGATGTGCTGCGGCGAACTGACCATGTTGTCCGTGCTGTCCGTGCCATCCGTGGTATTGGCATTGCCGTGCGCGTACATCGCCCGGATGGCCTTCTTGTCGAGCTTGCTGACGGCGGTCAGCGGCAGATTGGCTTCGAACACCACGGTCTTCGGCGCATTGACCACGCCCTTGCGCTCCGCCACAAAGGCAATCAGCTCCTGCGCGTTGGCGCTGCATCCCGGTTTCAGCACCACCACCGCCGTGACGGCTTCGCCCCACTTGGGATGGGGCAGGCCGATCACTGCCGACAGCGATACCGCGGGGTGCTGCGCCAGGCAGTTCTCGACCTCGCTGGAATAGACGTTGAAACCGCCCGAGATAATCATGTCCTTGGCGCGATCGACGATATACAGGTAGCCGTCGGCATCTTGCCTCGCCATGTCGCCGGTATGCAGCCAGTCGCCGGCAAGGGCTTTTTCGGTTTCCTCCGGCCGGTTCAGGTATTCATGCATGATCAGCGGCCCGCGCACGCATAGCTCGCCAACCTCGCCAGGGCCGACTTCCCGAAGGTTGGCATCGAGCAGCTTGACCTGGTTGCCGGGCAGCGGCCTTCCGCAGGAGCGCAACAGCTGGGGCCGCCGCGGGTCGTGCTCATGCCGCCGCAGATAGCTGATCGTCATCGGCGCCTCGGCTTGCCCGTAGATCTGGCAGAACACCGGACCCAGGCGCTGCACTGCCTGCGCGAGCCGTGCCTCGGCGATGGGCGCCGCGCCGTAGAGCACCATCTGCAGTGGCGAGAGATCGTATTGGTCCAGGGTCACGCAATCGAGCAGACCGTAGATCTGGGTGGGCACCAGGAAGGTCGAACTGATGCGCTCCGCCACCACGGTTTGCAGGAAATCCTCCGGGCTGAACTTGCTCATGAAGAACAAGGTGCCCCCGCGCAGCAACACCGGCAGCATGATGGCGCCCGAAGCATGAGAGATCGGCGTCGCCGCCARGAAGCGCGTTTCCGCCGGCCACTCCCAGCAAGCCAGCTGCTGCAGTGTCATGGTCACAGTAGTGCGCTGCCGGTGGATCACGCCCTTGGACTTGCCCGTGGTGCCGCCCGTATAGGAGATCTTGGAAATATCCTCGGGCTGGACGCGCAAGGGGATATCGGCTCCATCGAACGCAGGCAGCGCAGCGTTGACATCGGCGCCGAACGAAGCCGGCCCCAGCGTCAGCACATGCTCGACCACGCCCAGCGCCGCCAGCGCGGCGCCGCGCTCGGCGAAGCGCGGCACGTCCACGATCAGGGCCTTGATGCCCGCGTCGCGCAAGGCAAACACGTGGTCGTCCTGYGCGGCGAGCGGATGCAGCGCGGTGTAGCGCAAGCCCATCAATTGCGCCGCGATGATCGCCACCACGGCGTCCGCCCGGTTGCCCGACAGCAGGCTGATGCCATCCTGGCGGCGCAGCCCGATCGACTCGAAGTACCGGACCATGCGATGGCACTGCGCTTCCAGCGCCTGATAGCTCAGGCGTACCCCGTCCCCCACGATCGCTTCGCGCTGCGCGAAGGATTTGAACGCCGAGCGGTAGAGCTCCGCCACCGTCGATCCCGCGTAGAGCGGCTCCCTGCCCTGCTGCATATCCTGCATCCCCTCACCCCTCGTCATTGCTTTTCTATCCCGGCCTGCGCGCCGATGGCCACCATCTTCCCGGAATCGGACTTCATCTCCTGGAGGAATGCCTCGGGCGTGCCGGTCTCCACACTGAACCCCATGGCTTCGAGTTTGGCCTTTATCTCCGGATTCTCCACGGCCTGCCTCAGCGCGCCGTTCAATCTGGCGATGACCGCATTCGGCGTACCCCTGGGTACCAGCATGCCGACATAGGGCTGGTCCTCGAAGCCCTTCAAACCCAGTTCGGTGAGCGTGGGCACCTCGGGCAGCGCGGCAAGCCGCTTGCGCCCGAATACCGCCAGCGGCTTGGTGGTACCACTATCAAGGAAGGGCTTTTGCGCCGCCAGGGTGTCCATCAGCATGTCGACACGGTTGCCGTTCAGGTCATTCATCGCGGCCGGCACGCCGGCATAAGGCACCTTCAAGGTGTCGATCCGCGCCAGCTTGTTGATCCGTGCGTAGTAGAACTCATAAGTGGAAGCCGTCACCGCCATGGATGTGCTGCCAGGCTTCTTGCTCTCCATCGCCACGACCTGCTCGAACTTGTCCGCGGCGAACCCCTTGCGCGCCACCAGCACCAGGTTCAGGTTCACCGCCTTGCCGACCGGCGCCAGGTCCCGCTCGAAATCCACGGCCGGGTTCTTGTACATGGCCCGGGCCACCACCAGGGGCATCCCGCCCATCAGCACCGTGTAGCCGTCGGCCGGGCTGCTCGCCACGGATTGCGCGCCGATGGCGCCATTTGCGCCCGGTTTGTTGACCACCATGACCGGCTGGCCCAGGGTCCCGCTCATGCGCTCGGCCAGGATCCGGGCCACGATGTCGTTGGCACCGCCCGATTGATAGACCACGACAAGTTTGATCGGCCGTTCGGGATAAGCCGCTGCCTTGGCATCGGCGTGGGCCGTACCGGACCACGGCAGCACGGCGGCGCACAGGGTGGCCAGTGCTTTGGCAATACGCATGTCTCCTCCTTCGTCTCACGCGTCAGCTTGACGCTGCTTCGCTCTGATTTATTGGTTGAACCATTCTACAAATCGCCATAGCATTGAACATACTGGAAAACCCGGAGYGGGATCGGCAAGGGTTTCGCACCGCCGGCCTTCTACAATGCGGACTTCCTCCCGACGCCATCGAATATGACCAACGAGATTGACGCGCAAAGCCCCGCGACCCTGGCCGAAGCACCGGGCCCGCAGTTCAAGCCTGTCCAGGTACTGCGCGCGGCCGACGACATTGCGCGCCAGATCCGCCAGGAGATCACTTCCGGCCGCCTGCTGCCCGGGGCGAAACTGCCTGCGGAGCGCGCCCTGGCGGCGGAGCTGGGCGTTTCGCGCAACACCTTGCGCGAAGCGGTGCGCTCGCTGGAACAGGCCGGCCTGGTGCAACTCAAGAAGGGGGCTCACGGCGGCATCTTCATCACAGGCAACAATGGCGCGTCGGTCGCCATCGTGAGCGGCCTGCTCGACCTCTACCGCCTGGGCGGCATCGCGCCGCGGCACCTCACGCAGGCGCGCATCTGGGTGGAAGCCATTGTGATCCGGGAAGCCTGCCAGCGCGCCACGGCCAGTGACATCGCGGCCCTGAATGCCAACATCGACGCCGCGGTCGCTGCGGCCGAGTCAGGGGAGTTCGAGACCAAGGTCGCGCTTAACCACGAGTTCCATCGCATCCTGGCGCGCATGACCGACAACCCGATCATGATTGCCTTCATCAACGGCTTGATCGAGGTCCTGGTGGAATTCGTGATCCGGATCGGGCCGCACGACACCAGCTACATCTTTCCTTCGCGCCGCCGCTTCATGGCGCATTTCGAACGGGGCGATGCGGAGGCGGCGGTACAGGAGATGACCAGCGTGCTGGAGCAGTTCCAGGAAGCGTATTTTCCGAAGGAAATRGGCGGCTGAGGGTACCGCCGGGCCGTTGCGGCTATGCCAGTCCCGAGCGCTCGGCCGCGGGGACTGGCGCCGCGCCCTTTCCGCGGCACCGTCGCCAGCCCGCTGGCGGCTGGCCGAATTCGCGCTTGAACGCCCTATTGAAAGCCGCTTCCGACTCATAGCCGACGTGCTCCGCCACCGCGGCAACCGACTTGCCTCCGGTGAGGAGTTCCTGCGCCGCGATCTGCAGGCGCCAGTGCGCCAGATACTGCATCGGCGGTTGTCCCAGCAGGTCGGTGAAACGCTGCGCCAGCGCCGAGCGTGACAGCCCCGCGCTGCGCGCGAGCTCATCCACGGTCCAGTCATGGGCGGGCTGCGCGTGCATCATCGATAACGCCCGTCCGACGAAACGGTCGCGCACGCCGGCAAGCCATCCCTTCTTGTCCGCCGGCAATCCGTCGATACAGCGGCGCACCGCTTCGACAAAGAGCAGTTCCGACAACCTGGCAAGGACGATCTCGCTGCCGGCCCGCCAGTCCGCCGCCTCGGCCGTCGCGAACTGCAGCGAAGAGTCCAGCCAGGCGGAGCGTGGATCGTTGCGCATATCGACCTTGAAGATGCGTGGCAGCGCGGAAATCAGCGGATTGCTCAAGAGGTCGTTGCAAGCCAGGAATCCGCACACGAGACGCGTGCCGGTTCCGCCGCCGCCGTATGACAGCCTCATCACCTGGCGCGGCGCCGTCTCCAGTTGCATGGCCAGCAAAGGCCCCACCTGCACCGGGGACAGGTCGAGCACGCTGGCCATGATGTGCGACTCGCCTTGCGGCACCACCAGCAGTTCGCCGGCAGTGAGATGAATGGCCGACATGGGATCGTCCGCGAGGCGTGCCCAGCAGCTCCCTTCAGTGACCAGGTGGAACGACACGACACGCTCGGTGCGCGGCAGGAAGGCTTCGCACAGCGCCGCATCCGCTTCGCCAAGCACGCACCACGGCGCGGTGAATTCTCCGTTGAGATAGACCGCACCGCTCAGGCGGACAACGCGAAGTACGTCGGAAACGGCATCCATGAACAGGGTCCGTCAATTGGGTCCGTCAATTCCGGCGTCCCGCGCAAGAACGCTGGACGCCAGAGCATTCATCGAGACAGGCAACGTGGAGATACTACACCCACGCCCATCCGCGACAACACCTGTCTGGAGGGCATTCGCATGGATACCGCCGGGCAACCCCGCACCGGCAGGACGAGTGCAATCCATCCAGGAGACGCGATATGAGCGACGAGAAAACCCATGAGGGCGCCTGCTTTTGCGGTGCGGTGCGGTTCCGGTCGGCGGCGAGCCCGCCGGCATGGGCGATTGCCATTGCGAGTCCTGCCGGCGCTGGTCCGCAGGCCCCGTCAATGCGTTCACGCTATGGCATCCCGGCATGAGACTCACCGACGTGCACACAGCCGTCATTCCCGGCTTTCCCTTCCGTCCCGGCATTCATGTGCACTATCAGGAAACGCACCTGCGCATCCAGGACGGCTTGCCGAAAATGAAGGACACCCCCAAGGAAATGGGCGGCTCCGGCGTCGGCATGGCGGAGTAACGCGCCCGGCACGGCAAGCCCCGGCTCCCTGAATCCCAATCGCAAGACCRTAAGGAGAACTGCCATGTCCGCAGTCCTTTCCAATCCCGCCCCCGTCATCGATCTCGCCGCGGTCAAGACCCGCCAGCAAGCCGCCTGGTCCGCTGGCAACTACGCGGTCGTGGGCACCACGCTGCAGATCGTCGGCGAGAACCTGTGCGAGGCGCTCGACCTGCGCTCCGGCGCGCGTGTGCTCGACGTCGCCGCCGGCAACGGCAATGCCACGCTGGCGGCCGCGCGCCGCTGGTGCGAAGTCACCTCCACCGACTATGTGCCCGCGCTGCTGGAAGCCGGCCGCGTGCGCGCACAGGCCGAGGGCCATACGATCAAATTCCAGGAAGCGGACGCCGAAAATCTCCCGTTTCCCGACGCATCGTTCGACGTGGTGATGTCCACCTTTGGCGTGATGTTCACCCCCAACCAGGAACAGGCCGCGAGCGAGCTTGCTCGCGTCTGCAAACCCCGCGGCAAGATCGGACTGGCCAACTGGACGCCAGAGAGCTTCATCGGGCAGGTGTTCAAGACGATCGGCAAGTACATTCCGCCCGCGCCGGGCGTCAAATCGCCCGCGTTGTGGGGCACGACTGCAGCGCTCGATACCCTCTTCGGCGACACCGCGCGCGCGATCCACACGGCTACCCGCACGTTCACCTTCCGCTACCACTCGCCAGCGCACTTTCTTGAGATCTTCCGTACCTACTACGGGCCGATGAACAAGGCCTTCGGCGCGCTCGACGCTGAAAAACAGGCTGCCTTTGAGCAGGATCTGCTGGCGTTGATAGGCAGCCGGAACCGTTCGGGGGATGGGACGCTGGTGCTGCCCAGCGAGTATCTTGAGGTGGTGATTGAACGGAATTGAGATCGCAAGACGAGTTCGCATCGCGAAGCGAAAGAGCCGCAGCCTTGAGGCTGCGGCCCGGCGTGCCGGCAAGGCCGGCACGGATCTGCGCGGCCGTGCCTACGCGCCGATCGGCTTGCCGTCCTTGTGACGGACCACGATGGTCGAAGACCTGGCAGGCTTGCCGGCGTCCGGCCATTTGTCGGTGGGATGCTGGATGTTGATAAAGAACGTGGTCAGGTCCGGCGTGTACGCAATGCCGGTGATCTCGCACCCGTGCGGGCCGACCAGGAAACGTTTGCACTCGCGGGTGTCCTGGTC
>NZ_JBFTLX010000032.1:0-45551 GCF_056396665.1 Cupriavidus sp. 05T313
GCATATCGGAAAACGCGAATAACCCTGCCGGCATACAGCCCGGAAATAGAAGCAAACCAATGCGTAGTGGTTTTGGCATGGCAGAAACCGAATCAATTATGTCCAATCTCGCCATTCTCAACGGGTTTCCGCGTCGAGACAATAAGGTTTCTTCCCGGAGGCTTCGTCATGAAAATTCACCACCTTCGCAACGCGACCATCATTGTGGAGTTCGGGCCGAATCGAATCCTGATCGACCCGATGTTTGCCCCTAAAAATGCGCTTCCGCCTTTGCGGGTATTCGGCGCAAGGCAACGTAACCCATTGGTCGATTTACCCGAATCGGCTGCGACAGCGCTTGAGTCGGTCACCCATTGCCTGATAACGCATTGCCAGAAAGGTCATTTCGATCATCTGGACCGCGCGGCAAAAAGTTGGCTGTGCGATCGGCAGCTTCCGATCATCTGCACACCGCACGATGGGCGCCATCTGGCCGAACGCGGATTGAATGTCCAGCCGTTGCCGGAAGCGCACGGGCAGCCCAACCCCTTCATGGGCGGTCGGATTCGCACGGTTCGCTGCACGCACGGCCGTGGCTTGGTCGGCAAGCTGATGGAGCATGGGGTCGGCTATCTGATCGAGGTGCCGGATGAGCCCAGCCTCTACCTGAGCGGCGATACGGTACTCACGCCAACGGTCCGGGAGTTCGTTGCGCACCATCGCCCGCAAGTCTGCGTCGTACCCGCCGGAGGTGCGCGATTCGATATGGGTAGCGACATCATCATGGGCATCGACGAGGTCGTCGAATTCACCCGCCTGGCGCCTGGCACGGTGGTTGCGAATCATCTGGAAGCGCTCAGCCACTGTCCGGTGACGCGGTCCGCGCTAGCGCTCGCCGCAAGGCAGGCAGGTGTCGAAGCGCGGTTGCGCATTCCAAGAGACGGCGAGGTGTTGCATATGGCGGCCCCGGTCGGGGCGCGAAAGCAGTGCTCTCTGCCATAGGCACGGCGCGTGCAGCTCACGGGCCGTGCAACCCGGAGYAGCCAACTGATCCCCGCGCAGGTGGAACTCAAGGCTGCGCAGGCGGCCTTCCAGCTGGTGGCTCTTCGGTACCGTGAAGGTGGCACGAGTTACCGGGAAATGAACCAGGATGCCACACCGTCATGCTGCGACATGTCCCCTTGTGCCTCGCCAGGTCGCGCCGAACAGCACCAGCAACAGGATGCTGATCAATGCAAAGGTTGCGGGCGGCAGCAGGTCATAGAGCGCCGTGCCGAGCAGCGGCGCCACCACCATGCTTAGCCCTTGCGCGGCGGACATCGCGCCGGCGCTAGCGCCTTGCTCGGAAGCGGAGACAGCATTGCTGGCAAGCGCGGCAACTGCCGGGAACGCCGCGCCCATGCCCAGGGCGGCCACGGAATAGCTCAGGCACACGGCCATCGGCTGCGTTGGTCCGACCAGCAAGACGGATGCAAAGCCCGCGGCACCTGCCAATGCACCCCATCGCAGCCATTGCCGGGGCGCGACATGCGGCAGCCTGCTAACGATCGTTTGCATCAGGATCAAGCCGAGCCCGGCGCTGCCCAGGGCATAGCCTACAACGGCGGCCGCTTGGTGGGCCGCTACGTCCAAGCGGTCGATGACATAAAAGCCTAGCGAGCTGTTGGCCATCATGACGACGCTGAACAGCGTAAAGGAACTCAGCCACGGCAGGCGRATGCGGATGTCGGTGATCTTCAGGCGTTGCGGGGCGCGCGGAGCTTGTGGTTTGCGCGTGTCATGCAGACGCCCCAGCCATGGTAGTCCGACGAGCGGCAGCAGCGCAAAGACGAGCAGCGCGACGGATAGGTCGTATTGACCAAGCCAACCCGCCACGGGCGGAGCGAATACCATGCCAATGGCGCCAGCCGCGCCAAATCGTGCCAGGGCGGCAGCCCGTGACTGGGCCTCGGTGTGGTCGGCAATCCAGGCGGTGGCCGCCACGGGCAGGCCGGCAAAGAAGCCACCCATCGCCGCGCGCGTGAGCAGTAGCGCTGCGATATTCAAGCCCATGGCAGGGACGTGATGCGTACCACCTTGCAGCGCCCACCAGACGTAGCACGCCAACAGTACGTAGGAGACGGTGAAGCCGACGATCGCCATGCGGAGCACTGGCACACGGCCCCGGGCATCCACGGCTCGCCCCCAGACGCGGGCGGTTACGATCCAAACCAGCCCGACCATTCCGATGATGGCGCCGACATGCCAGGCCTGCAGATGCATCAGGCGGGCCATCGGCCCCGCCACGGCGATAAAGGCGTAGCTGCCTCCCATGGTCGTGAGATTGGCGATCAATAGCGGCATCAGCTCGGCGACGGGTAGCGTGACTGCAGACGTTGTCTGGATGGACTTGGTGGACATGGCGGTCCTGAAGGCAGAGGTACTGGTGGGTGGGCGATAGCAAGCGAAGGCAGTCGGTACGTTTTTGATTGAGTGACCGGGGCGCTGACGAAATTCGGCTGGATTCACACGCCCAGCGTGGCGCCGCCGTCTACGCACAAGCTGTGCAGCGTGACGTGCCGAGACGCGTTCGACAGCAGGAACAGCACGGCTGATGCGATGTCTTCGGGATCTGCAATGCGGCCCAACGGGATGCCCGTGCGATATGCGGGCAACGAACCCGCAATGACGCCTTTCTTGGTTCTCCTATTCGTCCATAGTTGGCGCTGCATCCGGGTGTCGGTCGAACCGGGGGCGACGATGTTGCAGCGGATGCCGTGCTCGGCGAGCTCCAGGCCGAGGCATTTGGTGAATTGATGCGCAGCCGCCTTGGATGCCGCATAGGCCGCCATCTGCATGCGTGGCACGAACGCCGCGTTCGAGCCAACCGTGACGATGCTGCCTCCTCGGCGCGGCATCATCCGTTGCGCCACTGCACGCGACAAGTGGAACACGCCGTGCATGTTGACGGCAAAGCTGCGGTCCCAGTCTTCGTCGCGCAGGGCATCGACGCTCGCGACGCGCAAAATGCCCGCGACGTTGGCCAGCATGCCGATCGGGCCGATCTGCGTGTCGATGCGATCCACTACGGCGCGCACGGCGGCGCCATCGGCGATATCTACCGTTACAGGATGAATCCGGTACCCGGCTGCCGCACCGTCGGTCGCCAGTTGTTCCAGCCCTTCCGCCTGGATGTCGAGCGCGGCGACGGCCACGCCGCGCGCGCAGAGCGCGCGAACCACGGCCGCGCCTATGCCTTGGGCCGCGCCGCTCACCACGGCAATGGATTCCGGAAAATCGGTAATGGTGCTGTCCATGCGATAAGACTCCTGTAAAAGAAGGGGATGCGGCGGCTGTTGCCGGCCGGCCCGGCTATGCCAGTCGCGCAGCCAGCGTTGCGCCGATGACAGCAATGGGCGCTGGGTCGGACATGCTGTCGTGCGAGCAGTCGAGCATGCTGCATTGCAAGCGGCCTGGCCGCAGATGCGGCCTCCAGCTATCGAGGCCAGGTAAGTGGCCGGGCTTGCGCGAGGCCCGGAAGAGCAGCAGTTCGCCGTCATACGACGGCGTCTGGCTCGCGCGGAACAACTGCATCTGGCGCAGCGTTTGCCGCGCGAACGCGTCGAGCCCGGACCGGCCCAGCGCGGCGAACGGGCTATTCGTGCGCAACAGCCGCTGACGCAGCGCTTCGTCCGCCAGTCCGGCCGTATCGAAATCGCCGTTGACGGTCAGCAGTATCTGCAACGCGTCGCGCAGGATGGGCTGCGGGTGCGCCACCCAGGCCGAGACAGGATAGCTGTCCATTAGCGCCAGCAAGCCAATCGCGTGGCCCTGCAGCGCTAGCCTTGCGGCGACGGCATGGGCCAGCGCGCCGCCCAGAGACCATCCCAGCAGGTGGTACGGCCCGTCAGACTGCAACGCACGCACGCGCTGCACGTAGCCCTCGACTAACGCGTCGAAGTCTTGCGCCGCCAGCGTTTGCTCCACCGACATCTGCAGGCCGTGCACGGTCATATCGGGCAGATGGCGTGCCAAACGCAGATAGCTCCAGGCGAGCCCGTCGGCCGGGTGCAGGCAGAAGAGCGCCGGGGCGCCGGACGAGCCAGTCTGGATGGGAAGCAACGGCGCAAAGGCATCGTGCAAGGCCTGTGGCCGGTAGGCCAGCGGCGCCGCCAGCGCATGGGCAAGCGCCTGCACCGTGCCGTGGCGGAAGAGCATGGACACAGGCACGTCCCGGCCCAATTCCAGCGCGAGCTGACTGGCCGTCTGCATCGCCTGCAAGGATTTTCCGCCTAGATCGAAGAAGTTCGATGTCGTCGTCAACGGCACGTCGCCCAGCACCTGGCGCCAGATCCGCATCACCTGCCGCTCGAGCGCACCTGCACCGTCCACATTGAGATCCGCGGCCGCGATCCGGCTCGCGGCATGTGCCAGCAGGGCCTTGCGATCCGTCTTGCCGTTGGGGCTGCGCGGCAATTGCTCGAGCACATGCCAGGCATCCGGAACAGCGGGCGCGGGCAATGACTGAGCCAGCATCGCCCGCAGCGCCTGCACGTCCCCCGTGCCCGCCACGAACGCGGCCAACGCGCAGATGCCAGGCCCGCGCTGCACCGGAACCACGGCCGCTTCGCGCACAGCGGGTGCGCCGAGCAGCAGGTTTTCGATTTCCAGCGGATCGATGCGCAGCCCGCTGATCTTGATCTGATGATCGATGCGTCCGAGAAAGCGCAGCTGCCCGCCTTGCAGTTGTGCCAGATCGCCGGTGCGATAGGCGCGCTGGCCGGAATCGGGCAAGCGGACAAAGCGCGCGGCCGTGAGCTGTGGGTCGTGCAGATAATGCAGCGCCAGTGCGTCGCCGCTCAACACTAGCTCGCCCGCGACGCCTGCCGCGACGGGATACAGGCGATCGTCCACGATGCGCGCTTCGATGCCGGGACGAGGCAAACCGATAGRCACGGCGTCGCCGGCCTCCCATGCGGCTCTCGGACCGCACAGCCGCGCGGTGGTCGCGATGATGGTGCTTTCGGTCGGGCCGTAGGTGTTCAGCAACACCTGTCCGGGCAACAGCTCTCGCCAGCGTGCTACCCGCTCGGGGAGGGCGGCTTCGCCGCCAATGATGGTCAGGCGCAGGCGATCAAGCTTGCGTGCGGTGTCCGGATCCAGGGCATGTGCGAGCACATGCCAGTAAGCGGTGGGCAGGTCGAGCACGGTGATGCCGAGGCGCTTCACCGACGTGGCGAACACCGTCGCCGAATCGAGCATCGCATCGTCGCGCACGACGAGCGTAGCGCCGTGGCAAAGCGTGATGAAGATCTCTTCCAGACTGGTATCGAAATGCAGCGGAGCGAACTGCAACACCCGGTCCGCCGGCTCGATGCCGTACGCCGCACGAGTGCTGGCCACAAAATGCGCGAGCGCCCCACGCCCGACCAGCACGCCGTTGGGCTCGCCGGTGGAGCCCGCCGTGTACAGCAGATACGCCGGGTGTTGCGGCTGCGGCGAACAGCAACGCGCGGGGCCCTCGATCATGGCGCCGGGCTGATCCAGATCCAGCACGGGCAGCGATCCGGCCAGCCCTCGCCACGGCATGCGCGTCAGCACCAAGTCGGGAGCCGCGTCGGTCAAGATGCTCGCGGTGCGCCGCGCGGGCCCCTCGGGATCCAACGGCACGAATACCGCCCCCACCCACAGGACGGCCAGCGTCGCGACGATGGCAGCCGGCGAGCGCGATGCCAGTACCGCGATCCGGCTGTGCTCGTTCATGCCGCGCCGCGCCAACGCGGCAGCCAAGGCCTCGACCTGTTTCAGGAGGCTTTGATAGTCCAGGCGAGCGCCGTTCGACTCGATGGCGATGTGGTCGGGGTAGCGCGCCGCCATCCGCCGCAGCAACGCGATCACGTCGAGTGCCGGTTCGTCCAGCGGCTTGCTCCGGCAGATCGACAGCGACGGCATATCGCCCAGCAACGGCGCCAGGGGCGCAGCGGGCGCATGGCCGGCCAGCGCGAAGAGCCACTTGGACAGACTGCCGGCCAGCGCCGTCAGCCGCGTCACGTCATAGGCGTTGGGATTGGCTTCCAGTGTCAAGTGCCATGCGCCGTTGCGTACGGCCAGCGTCAAGTTCAAGTCCTTGACGGGCCCGCCGCTCGCGGGGCGCGTTTCGCTGGACAGATGAGCGAAAGCCACCTGCCGATCGAATGGCATCAGGTTGACGGCCTGGTTGAACAGAAACTTGTTGCTCTCCAGCAGTCCCAGGTCGCCCCGTATCCAGCCGTAGCGATAGTACAGATGGGGCTTGATCGCGCGCAGCCTGCCGACAGTTTCGGCCACCAACGCCTGCAGTGACGCATCGGCGCGCACATGCGCGCTCAGCGGCACGATGTTCATCGCCATGCATGGCACACTGAGCGCAGGCGTGCCTAGCCGGTTCAGTACCGGCAGACCGAACGTCAGCTGCCGCTGGCCTGCCTGCTTGCCGAGCCACAAGCCGATGGCCGTGAGTATCCATGCGGCCCAATCCGCCCGAGCGGCTTCGGCGGCGGCGCGCAAGACCCTGACGTGCGCCGGATCCAGCAACAACGTATGGCGGATCGCCGTGTTGCCGAAGTCTTGCTCTGGTGCCAATCGTGCGGCAGAGGGCACCTCACGCAGGTGTTCACGCCAAAATGCCCGGTCGATGTCGAACTTGCCTGTTTGCCTGTAATGGGCTTCCGCGGCCACGACGTTGTCCAGCTTCCAATCGGGCAACGGCGGCAGGGGCGCGTGCGCCACGCGGGCGTTGTAGCGGGCGGCCACGGCCTGCTGGATCAGGCTGTAGCCGAAACCGTCGAGCGCAATGTGATGCACCTGCAAATACCACCAATGACATTGCGCCGAGAGCCTGAACAGCGCCGTGCGATACAAGGCGTCCGACGTCACGTCGCAACAGATGGACAGGGAGGTCTGCATCCAGTCCTGTGCAGCCCGCACCGGATCGGCCTGCGCGCCGAAATCCACCAGCGGCACTTGCGTGCAGGCCGGCTGGCGGCGTTGCCACAGGATGTCGTCATCCCACTCGAAACGCATGTGCAGCGCATCGCAGTGGTCAAGGACCTCTTGCACGCTGGCCATGAACGCAGCCATGTCCAGGGCGCCGCCGAGTTCGATCGTTTCCGCCGTTAGATACCCAGGATCGTGGGTATCGACTTGTTGTGCTACCCAGATGCCGTATTGCGCGGAGGTAGTGTGCATGCGTTGAGTTGTTTGCGGCATGAGGTGGCGTCCCACGGGAGGAATGCATAGACGGAGAAGAGAGCGGGCAGGGGATCAAGCCCGCTGCCAGTCGATCACGAGTTCCTTGTTGCGTGCCATGAGCGCCAGATGTTCGTCCATGACGTACTGAATTTTCTCCAGCTTTTCCGCTGACTCGGCTTCGCAACGCATGCGCAGTACGTCATCCGTGCGCGTGATCTGGCATCTGCCATATGGAAAATCGATGGCTGCAGTCTCCGCGTCAAACACGACTCTCACCTTGACGGCATAGTGCTTGCACATCTTGAACAGGATTCTGTCTGCTTGCGCCAAGGCGACTGCGGCGGTACTGACAAGCATGGCATTCTCGTTCGCTCGTGAGATCGGGCGTTGCATGCGCAGGAACGCCCCATTCATGCGCGCGTGTTGGCGGCGCCCTGCAGCAATCGCCACCATGCGGCGAGCGTCGGCTCTTGCGCCAATTGCACGAAGCTGACGTCCGCGCCGGCCTGGCGCAGTTCCTCGACCCAGGCCATGATGCGCACCGAGTCCAGTCCCCAGTCCATCAGGTTGTGGTGCGACTGCAAATCCGTTTCCACTATCTGCAGGCTGCGCGCGACCTGCGCCGTCAGCGCGGAGAGCGACCGCGGCCTGACGAAGCCGCGCGCGGCAATTCCGGCGGCCAGTTCTTCCGTGCACACGACCTTGCCGCAGCGCTGCGCCACGTAATCGAGCGCCATGCTGTGCGCCTCCCGGGAAAAATCGGCCAGTGCATCGGCCACGAAGAATGGCTGGATGTCTCTCATGAACGCCTCGCACGCTGTCATCAGGCAGCCGATGTGCGCGTAGATGCCGCAAATGGCAAGCTGGTCCCTTTGTTGCTGGCGCAGCATGGTTTCGAGTTCTGAGCGCTGAAACGCGCTGTAGCGCCATTTGTCGAGAATATGATCGCCAGGCGAGGGGGACAGGCTCGCGCAAATGGCGCCGCGCGTTGGCTGCGCCGTCAATCCGGGGCCCCACATGTCCGTCAGCAGGCCTCGTTCGGTCGCTGTCTGCCGAGGTAGTTGCGCGGTGTAATACACCGGCATGCCGGTAGCGTGCGCGATATCGATCAGGCGCCGCGTATGTGCCAGCAGATCAGGAATGGGAGCTGCCCGACGGTCATAGAAATCCAGGAAATAGTCCTGCATGTCGTGCACCAGCAAAGCCCCGCGACTGACATCGAAACACCATGCCACCCGATTGGCAGGCAAGTCCGCGGGCATGGTGTAAGAGGTGATCTTTTGGATTGCCATATCAACGATACGAATATTCAGTGGATGTGATGGATGACGCGGGGCGGGCTGTTCATTCACCGTGATTTATCCGGCGGCCGCCTCGGCGGCTGCCAGCCGATTCGCGATGTCCCTGCGCAATGCCAGCTTGTTGGTCTTGCCGACGGCCGTCTTCGGGAGTACGTCGACGAACTCGACGCGGTCAGGAATCTTGTAGGCGGCAATGCCTTGCGTGCGCAGAAAGCGCAAAAGGCCTACCGCGTGCAGCGCCGGATTGCCGCGGATCACATAGGCGCAGATTTTCTCGCCCAGATAGGCGTCGGGCATCGGCACTAGCGCCGCATCGACGACCTCGGGATGCGCCATCAGCAAGTGCTCCACTTCTTCAGCCGAGACCTTCTCGCCGCCGCGATTGATCTGATCCTTCGCACGGCCTTCCACCACCAGATTGCCCGCTTCCGTCATGCGCACACGGTCGCCGGTGCGGTAGAAGCCATCCGGCGTGAAAGCGCGCGCGTTATGCGCATCGGCCTTGTAATAGCCGCGAATGGTGTAGGGGCCGCGGGTCAGCAGATGGCCCACCTCGCCCGGCGCGACGGGCTGATCCTCGTCATCCACGATGCGGATCTCATCGTCCGGCGAGAGCGGGCGGCCTTGCGAGCGCACCACCACGTCGACAGGGTCGTCGAGCCGCGTATAGTTGACGAGTCCCTCAGCCATCCCGAACACCTGCTGCAGTTTCGCGCCCAAACCGATCTCCAGCCGCTGCGCCAGCCTGTCGCCGAACCGGGCGCCCCCGACCTGCACCACCTGCAAACTGGCCAACGCATCCCGCCGCTCCCGGGCGGCGGAAAGCCAGACCTGTACGAGCGGCGGCACCAGCGCGGTGATGGTCACCCGTTCCCGCGCAATCAACGGAAAGGCCGCATCAGGGTTGCCGCTGTCGCTCAACACGACGGTCCCGCCCGCATGCAGCGTGCCCAGCGTGCCGGGCGAACTCATTGCGTAGTTGTGCGCGACGGGCAAAACGCACAGGTAGACGCTGTCCTCGGTCAGGCCGCAGATGCGCGCGCTTTCGCGAATGCTGTAGAGATAGTCGTCATGCGTGCGGGGGATCAGCTTCGGCGTGCCGGTGCTGCCGCCGGACAACTGCAGAAGCGCGACGTCGCTGGCGGCGGGAGCCGCGGGCAATTCGGCCACGCCTGCAGGCAAGCTGTCCAGCGCGATGTGACCTCCCGCATCGCCGGCTATCAGTACATGCTTGAGCGTCGGCGCTTCCGCTTGCACGCTCTTCGCCAATTCGCGGTAGTCGAATCCGGCATGACGGTCCACCGCGATATAGGCCACCGCTTCGGCATGCCGGCAAAAATGGCCGATCTCCTGCTTGCGGTGGGCCGGCAGTGCGAAGACCGGCAGCGCACCGATTCTGAACAGCGCGAAGACAACGATGAAGAATGCGGCGCAATTCGGCAACTGCAGCACAACGCGATCGCGCGGGAGAATCCCCAGTTCGACGAAGCCGCTGGCCAGACGCTGTGCCTCATCCGCGAGCTGGCGGTATGTCCATCGCGTTTCGCCCTGCACCAACGCGATACGCCTGCCATATTGCTCGGCCAGTCGAGCCAACCACTGTGGAAAGGACTGACCCTGCCAATATCCCTTCCCGCGATAGTCGTTGGCGACCGCATCCGGCCAGGGCGTGCAATGGGCCTGTATCATGCCGCCACCTCCGGCGCCGCACCGCTCGCGGCATCATGAGCCACGCCCATTGCGTCGAGCATCGTGCGGAACTTGGCCGTCGTTTCCGCCAGCTCCCCATCCGGCTGCGAATCCCTCACCACGCCCGCTCCGGCAAACAGGCGCAAGGTATTGGCGGCGATTTCCGCGCAGCGGATGGCGACAATCCACTCGCCGTCGCCGCGCGCGTCCACCCAGCCCAGCATGCCGGTGTAAAAGCCGCGATCGAACGGTTCGGTCTGCAGAATCAGTTCCCTCGCGACACTGCGCGGATAGCCGCACACCGCGGGTGTGGGATGCAAGGCCARTGCCAGCGTCAATGCATCGGCCCGCGTCGTGCCACTGATTTCAGTCGACAGATGCCACATCGTCTCTGTGTGCATCAGCGCGGGCCGTCTGGGCACATTCAGCATCTTGCACAGCGGAGCCAGGCTCTCTTTCACGGCATCGACAACCACGCGGTGCTCTTCCAGATCTTTTGCGGACTCCATCAGCGCTTCAGCGCGGCGACGGTCCTCAAGCGGGTTGCTGCTGCGGGGGGCCGATCCAGCCAGCGGATTGGCCCGCACTACGCCCTGGTAGCGGCTGACCAGCAATTCGGGGCTGGCTCCGAGCAGCGTGCGTCCTTCGCCCACCTCCACCGAGAAGGTGTAGCCGCGGGGATTGCGCGCCGCGAGACGGGTGAGCAGCGCGCGCGCATCTACCGGGTGCCTGCCGGCCAATTCCAGCACTCGCGCCAGCACGACCTTGTCCAGATAGCCGGCGTGAATGTTCGCTATGGCCTGCGCTACCCCGGCCGCATAATTTTCACCAGAGGGAACTGCACGCGTCGCGTAGCGTTCGGCGGCAGGCAGCGGCGGTGGCGAAACGGTCAGGGGCCCGGCACGCAGCAACGCGCGGACGACACCAAGCGCCGCGCGCTGGCCAACGTCGAACGGGATCGCGCCGGCCGCCACCGCGTTCGGATGCCCCTTGGCGCTGGCTTGGTTCAGCGCAAGCTGTACACGCTGGCCTAGCGGGTCGTCGGAATGAGGCACTTCGTCGATGACATCCTGCGCCAGCAACGTATGACTGGGGCTGGAGAGAAAGAGCCGTGAATCTGCTCGGTACAGGTCCAGGAGGAGATGTGCCGTGAGTGAAGATTCCGCACGAGGAATAGCATTCATTCTTTTTGCCCCCAACTTAGGTTGACGTGAAAGGATTCGCATACCGGTCCCACGTTTCTTCTCACCTGCAACGGTCATGCGTCATTGCTTGCTTTTCATTGCACTGGCCATGGCCGAGCAGTAACGAACGAGTCAATCGGCATGTGAACAATCCGAATGGATAGCATCACTAATAAATACATGGGACGTCGGGTCGTGAGTGCGATTGAAGATCTTTACATCTGAGCTGTCAGGCTCAGCGCGAAGCGGCGGCCTTGGTCCACCATCCAGTTGCCGCTCAAGCCGTTGGCGCGACTACGGTCGTCCACGGGCACCATCTTGTTGGTCAGGTTCAGCACGGCAAAATTGATCGCGAGATTCTTGGATATGCGATACATGCCGCCCAGATCGAACGTGGTGGTGGAGGGTCTTTCGCGTACGCCCTGGGCGCCATTCCGGAATGCTGCCCATTGCTCGCTGCCGATGTAGTTGATGTCGGTGTAGAGATTCAACTGGGGCAGGGGTGTCCAATCCACCTGCATATTGAGCTTGTGTTTTGGTGTCTTATCCAATGGGTAACCGTTCAGCGAGCTGCCATTGAATGCTCTTTCCGATTTGCCCTCGCGTCGCGATTGGGTCATCGTGTACGACCCGGAGATCTTCCATTGCGTGGCCAGATGTGTGCCGACGCCAAGTTCGAGGCCGTACAGTTTGACCTTGTCGATGTTGTTGTACGCATAGATATTGCGGCCAGGGGAGTTGGGGTCGGCGACCCCCGTGTCGTAGCTGGATACCTTGTTTTTGAGCAGGTTGTTGAATAGGGTGAGGCTGACTTGACTCTTGCCCTGGTCGTAACGCACGCCCAGTTCCTGCGTGAGGCTGGTTTCGGGCTTGAGGTTCGCGTTCCCGCACAAGGTACCGGGGACGGCGCCCGCCACGCCGCCGGTTGTCATGCAATATCCAGCGGTGCTCTGACGCAGAGTAGGGGGTTTGAAGCCGGAGGACACGCCGCCGCGCATCGTCCATGTCGGGCTGAGTTTGTATACGCCGTAAACGCGCGGGCTGACATGGCTGCCATACCGATCGTCATGGTCGAGCCRCACGCCTGTGGTCAGCGTGAATCTGCTGTTGACGAAATAGTCGTTCTCGCCGAACAGGGCCCAGGCATCGCGCTTGATGCTGTCCGAATTCGGGGCATGGCCCTTCGGCACCGCATCCTGCCTTCCCACGCCGGACAGCTGGGCCCAGATATGCTGACCACCCGCGGTCAGGATATTGCGCTCTCCCGCCCATGGCACCTCCAGTTTCCCTTCGAGCACCGTGTCGGTAATCGCCGGCTTGATCGGAGTCCGGTCCGATGCCGTCCACTGGTCCTGCGTGCCACGCTCTCCATAGAGGGACAAGGTGGAGTTGCCGAAGTCCCATCGTCCACTGTGCGTGACGCCCCAGTACTCGCGCGCATGGCGAGTCTCGACGATGGTCGTTGGCACATTGCGTGGGGTCGGGACCGCGATACTCTGTCCGGGCGTGCTGAGATAGGTCAGTTGCTCTCGTCCCGCATTCAGGCTGAAATCCTGATTGCGCGCCGGCTTGACCGCCAGCTTGACGTCAAAGCTGAGGTCGCGTTGACCGTTTGCGCCGCTGGTGCCATTGAGCGGGTAATAGATATTGTCTTCGCCGCGATGCAACGCCTTGCCCGACACCTGCAAGCCGACCACATCTTTCTTGATCGGGCCGCCGACCCAGAAATCGACGCTTTGGGTGTCGCCCTGGTTTTTCTCCTGCTGCAGCACGCCGCCGACGGTGACCGTGCCGCCCCATTTCTCGGGAACCTTGCGCGTGATGACGTTGATCACGCCGCCCATCGCATCCGCGCCGTACAACGACGACATCGGGCCCCGCACCACCTCGATGCGCTCGATCGCGCTCAACGGAGGTAGCAGATTGGCTTGAACGCCAGCCGTGCTTCGATTCATCGTCTCCCTGGTGTTCTGACGTTTGCCGTCCACCAGCATCAGCGTGTATTCGCCCGGCATTCCGCGGATCGAGATGTCTTGGTCGTTAGGGCCGGCGCCGACCACGCTGACACCTTCCACGGAACGCATGATGTCGGCCAGCGAGTTGTATGGTCTGGCCTCGATATCCTTGCGAGTGATCACGGAAATGCTGGCCGGGGCCTCCTTGATGGCCTGCTCGCGCTGACTGGCAGTCACAACCACGGTCCCCAGCGTTGCCTCGCCATCTGGTGGCTGCCCCGGTTGTATCTGCGCCAAGGCACCGGATGCCCCCAGGACACCGGCAGCCACTGCGGACTTGAGGGCAAAACAGGGTAAGGAATGTGACATGATTTCAACTTAGTTAATGAGAGGCATTCGCGTTTCATTATCTAGGTTGAAAGCATGCGAAGTGTTTGCGCAAGAAACGAACTTGTTTGCGCGACTGTCTTCAGCGCTGGCCGCTGCGTCGGGCAAGCTTCGGTGTCACCCCGAAACGCCGTTTGTAGGCAGTTGCGAAATTTGCAGGGCTGGTATAGCCGGCTAGTGCCGCCGCTTGCTTGATGCTGAGGGCATCGTGCTCCAGCGCCAGCCGGGCTCGCTGAAGCGAGCTCTCGCGCAAAAAATCGAATATGGTCGTGCCGTAGGCGCTCCGGAATTGCCGCTGCATGGTGTTGGCGTTCATGCCCATTTGGCGCGCCATATCCTCGAGCGAAAGCTGGTTGGCTGCCGCACCGCTAAGGAATGCCCGCAGCTCCGCCATGCGGCAATACCCTCTTGCGCTAAGGCCCGTCGCACTTGGCTGCGCGAAATTGTGGATGATGCTCTGGCTGCCCCGGGGTGGCGCCAATGCCTCCGCCAGCAGGTCCAGCATGCGGCTTTCCAGGTAAATGGCCTGCAAGATCGGTTCATAGGCAGGCGGTCGGACGATCTGCTCGGCCAGGGCTATCGCGCGTGGCGTAGGCTGCCAGGGCTGCGTTAGCAGGTGAGAGGACAGCAGAGAACGCAAGCGCGCCGGCATCTCCGCGCAACTGGCCTCCTGGAGGTGCTGCAGCCATTGGTCGGAGATGACGAAGCTAAGTCGTCGCGCATAGTTTCCTTTGCTGATTCGACGGCTGAAGGCTTCGGGCTCGATGGCATTCATCAGGAATGACTGAGCGCAGCCCGGTCGCCCATGGGAAAGCTCGCGTGCGCTGCGTGGGCAGGCAGTCGTCAGTACCACGCGCCGGTTGCCATACGACAGGTCCAGCTTTCCCTCGAGCAGCAGCACCAGGTGCAGGCCGGGGGCGCAGCGTCCGAAGACGGTGCCATTGAATTCGTCCGTCGCGTCATCGGCGTGCACTTGCAGGCCCGGTCGCACTTCACGGATCTTGGCCATGTGTTCAGCCAATCCTGGCTTGCTGGGATCAAGAAGAYGGTCTTCGAGCGCATCCATGCTGCCTGCCCCTCTGAGCTTGGCGGTGCCGACCGCTTATCCGGCGGGGCGGCGCAAACCATTTCGTTGCTTCGCCAAACAAACGGCGCTACAACGCACATCCCTTTCAGGATAAAATTAAATGAGAATCATTATCATCACCGGATCGACGTGAGAAAGACAAGTAAATTTTTGTTGCGGCTCTGCGCGCAGGTGCTGTGTTGCACGGTGAGCGCAGCGCAGGCACAGGAGACCGTTATCGAGCTGGCGGGCTGCAGCGCCCGCATTCCCGCCAACACCGCGCGCATCCAGCCGGTCGCGCTGCAGGGCGAATGCTGGACGAGCCTCGGGCCTTGACATGCCGGTATCCGCATCCATCACACGCCGCACGCTGTTGTTGGCGAGCCTGGGGGGCGCGCTCTCCGGCTGCGTCACGTCCATGAGATCCGGCTTGCCGAGCCTTGCCGCTTCGGCGCCCGTTCAGGTCCCTGCGAGCCGGCAGATCGACGTGACGATCGCCGGGCAACGCCGGCGCATTTTCGTCGCATTGCCGCCCGAGCCCGCGCCGCAGCAGGGATATCCCGTCTTGTACGCGCTGGACGGTAACGCGTTGTTTCCCCTGATCGCGCAGTTGGCGCGCAACCGCGCGGCGCGCCCCGATGGAGCGCGGGCCAGTACGCCGGTAGTGGTCGGGCTGGGATATGCCACGGATGCCCCTTACGACATGCAGAGGCGCACCGACGACTACACTTTGGCCGCGATACCGGGCTCAACACCCGAAGCGAGCCGCAACGGTGCAGATCGCTTCCTGGCCTTTCTCGAGCATGACGTGCAGCCGTGGCTGGCGCGGCAGCTACCCATCGATCCACAGCGGCAGATCCTGTTCGGCCATTCCTATGGCGGATTGCTGACCTTGTACGCCTTGTTCACCCGCAGCCGCATGTTTCAGAACTACATCGCGGCCAGCCCCTCGATCTGGTGGGGCGATCGCGCCATCCTGCGATTCCGGGACCAGTTCGTGCGGCAGGCGTCGCTGCTTCAGCCGCCCATCGGCTTGCTGATCACGGCAGGCAGCCTTGAAGAAGGCGTGCCGAACGCGGATCCGGAACGCGCGCGCCGCCAGCAGGCGCGCAAGCAGGTCGGCTCTGCCCGCGCTCTCACGCAGAGCCTGCAGGGCGTGCAGGGATTGCGGGCCGAGTTCCGTCTGCTGGAGGGCGAGGACCACGGCAGCCTGGTTCTCCCCAGCGCTGCCTTGGCCGTCAGCATAGCCTGCGCCCCGCCGTCAACCGGAGCTCCGGCATGAGCACCTCAAACTGCAGCAAGGCTTTCACACGCTGTTCGGCAACAGTGTCCAGGCTATTCGAACGTCAACCATTTCAGCGCCGCCTTTCGCAAGGAGTTCGGCGTACTTCCCAGCGAATTCCGACGACGTGTCAATAAGCCCGGTGCCGCTCGTTTACCGCCTGAGGCTGCTCGGGGTCCTTGTGGAATGCGCCTGCTGGTCGGGCTTGCATGATGACGCGGCGCGCGATGCCGAGGATTGGCTCTTGCTGGACAGCGACGAACGTATGCGCTGGGTGGCGTTTCCCCGTGAGAGAGAGCGGCGGCGCTTTCTGCGCAGCCACGCAGGCTTGCGGCGGCGGCTTGGCTTGTGGCTTGGGGCGGCGCCGCAGTCGCTGCACTTCGAGATTGCGGCTGGCGGCAAGCCCTGGCTACCGGCTTGGCCGGACGTTGACTTCAGCCTGAGCCATAGCGCCGAGTGGTCGGCCTTGGCACTCGTCCGGTCGAGCACGGTACGCGTGGGCAATGACATCGAGGCCGTTCGGCAACTTGACGCCCCCCCGGCATTGGTGCGCCACGCCCTGCGCCGCGAATCAACGGCACTGGCCGCACTGCCGCCCGCCTGCCAGGCCCAAGGCGTGCTGCGGGCTTGGACGGGCAAGGAGGCGGTGCTCAAGGCCCTCGGCACTGGGCTCGCGGGGCCAATGGACGCCTTCTGCTTGAAACTGGACGCGTGCGGGCGGCCTCTCGGCCTCGATTGGGATCCGTCTTGCGAGCATTCGGGCGAACCGTTCGTGAGGCAGCGCGCTTTGCCGCAGGATGCCGCCCGCCATGGAGGTGCGGGGAATCGGATCACCGTGCGGGGGCTACCGGAACCCCCAGGGCTGGCCGCATGGAGTGTCGCGGCCGTCTCCGGTAGGTGGTGAACCCGGACAACGTCCAGGTCCCATGGCAACGCCCAYGCCATCATTCCCGGCTGGACCAGCGCTTGCCGCCGCGGTGTTTGTCCCCGTGGCGCATGCACCCATCCGCTCGATCCCCGTCACCGCGCCGGAATAGGTTAATCTTCCGCGCAGATGACCGACCTCAACTTGCCGGCGCCGGGACGTCCTCCGCCCCGGCGCCGGCTCTCGTATCCCATGATGAACGAACCTTCTCGCCCGCAGCTCGTTGGGGACCATCCCTCCATCGTCGCTCTGCGTGAACTGGTCGCCCGCGTTGGGCGCAGCCAGGCTAGCACCGTGCTGATCTATGGCGAGACCGGGACGGGGAAGAGCCTGGTGGCGCGCATGCTCCACGCGCAGTCCAATCGGGCTGGGCGCGAGTTCATCGATATCAATTGCGCTGCGATTCCCGCCCAGTTGCTCGAATCCGAGTTGTTTGGCCATGAGCGCGGTTCGTTTACCGGCGCGGTCAGCAGGAAGGAGGGACTGATCGAGGCGGCGAATGGCGGCACGGTCTTCCTGGACGAAGTCCGCGAGCTGGATCCTGTCATGCAGTCCAAGATCCTGACCCTGCTGGACACGCGGCGATTCCGGCGGGTCGGCGCGGTGCGTCCCATCAGCGTGGATGCCCGCTTTATCGCAGCGACCAACAAGATCCTGTTGAGCGAGGTCAAGGCCGGCAAGTTTCGCGAGGATCTGTATTACCGGCTGCAGGTGATCGCCATCAATATCCCGCCGCTGCGCGAGCGTGGCGACGACATTTTCCTGCTCGCGAGCAACGCGCTGGCGAAGTACAACGCGCAGTACGGCAGCCACTTCCGGCGGCTGGATCCGGAGGTGGAGCGCATTTTCCGCGCGTACCAGTGGCCGGGGAACGTGCGTGAACTTGAAAACCTGCTGGAACGCATCTGCGTGCTGGAGGAAGGCGATTGCATCCGGCCGTATCACTTGCCGGCGCGCATCCTGCGGGACGTGGCGCGCCCCGCGGGCGCAATGGACGATGCCGTGGCGCAGCCGGCTGCAATGGACGGGCATGCTGCGTCCGAGCGGGGGCAGGACTATTACGAGGCCACGGCACGCTTCCAACGCGCGCTGATTGAGCAGACGTTGGTGTCGTGCCACCAGGGCCTCAGTGCGGCGGCCGAGAACCTGGGGTTGAGCCGGCACGCTTTGCGGCACCAGATGATGAAGCTGGGCCTGCTGGCCCCGACTGCCGGAAGTGACGAAGAGGGGGCGTGAATTTCACGCAACTGCGCGCCTTCTTTCGCGTGAAAATCACGCGAAAGGCTGGATGTCTAATGCTAAGTTACTGAAATATAAAGATATCTACATGATTCGCCCTGTGGCATGCAATCTGCTCTAGATGAATCGTCAAGCCCGGCTTGGGGAAGACACCATCTGGAGAACACTGCATGCAGTCCCTGAAGATCATTTGCCCTAATGGCCATCTCGGCTTCGCGCCGTTGCGCACCGAGAGCTTTGGGTTGGGGGTGGAGGCGGGCCCTGACTACATCGCGGCCGATTCGGGAAGCGATGACGTGGGCCCGGTGCCGCTGGGGTCGGACACTTCGACGAGTCCCGAAGCGTGGCAACGGCACGATCTGGAGCAAATGTTGCTGGCGTCGCGCCGTCTCGGCGTGCCGATGATCATCGGCTCGGCCGGCGATACGGGATCGAACAGCCGCGTGGACCTGTACGTGCGGATCATCGGCGAACTGGCCGCCAAGCATGGCCTGAGGAAGTTCCGGGTCGGCTACTTCTATTCCGAGGTGGACAAGGCCTTTCTTCGCGAGTCAATGCGCGCCGGAAGGGCGGTGAGCGGGCTCGACGGCTTTGCAGACCTGACCGAAAGCGAGCTCGATGCGACCGACCGTATTGTCGCCATGGCCGGTGTTCATCCCTATGTAGAGCTGCTGCGCCAGGGCGCCGACGTGATCATCGGCGGGCGCAGCTCGGATGCCGCGGTCTTTGCCGCGCCGGCGCTACACCACGGCTTTTCCGCCGATCATTCCTATTACCTGGGCAAGGTGCTCGAGTGCGCGTCGTTCTGTGCCGAGCCCTATGGCGGCAAGGAGACCGTGATGGGCGTCATCTCGCACGACGACGTCCAGGTCACGGCGATGCACCCCGAGCAGCGCTGCACCGTCGCCTCGGTATCCGGCCATGCGATGTACGAGCGCTCCAATCCGTACGAGGAGTTCGTCGCCGGGGGCAAGCTGGACATGACGCATTGTCGCTACGAGCAGATGGGCAATCGCACCACGCGCATCACGGGCTCGCGCTTTATCGAGGCGGAAACGGTCCGGGTCAAGCTGGAAGGAGCGGGGAAGGTGGGCGAGCGCTTCGTCGGCCTGTGCGGCATCCGCGATCCCTACACCATTGCCAACGTGGACCGGGTGATTGCGTGGGCGCGCGAGCAGGTGCGCGTGCGTTTTGGCGACAGCGGCTATCAACTGCACTACAACGTGTACGGCCGCGATGGCGTGATGGGCGAGCYGGAGCCGCTGCGCGACCGCCCGGGGCACGAGCTCTGCGTGCTGGTGCAAGGGGTCGCCCCGACCCGCGAGATGGCCGAGGAGGTGACGATGATCGGCTTGCGCCAGATGTTCTATGCGCGGCTGCCTGACGTCAAAGGCACGGCCGGTTCGGTGTCATTCCCGCTGGATGAAGTCCTGCACGCCAGCGCGGCCTACCGTTGGACACTGAACCACACGGTGGAGGTGCAAGACCCCATGGCGCTGTTCCCCACCCACCTCATTGAAGTTGGCGTCTGAGCCTGGAGCCGCATATGACAACGACGACTACGAAGACAACGCAAAAACTGCATCAACTCGCCAAGATCATCCGCAGCAAGAACGCGGGGGTCAACAAGATCACTTTCGACATCATCTTTCGCGAGGCGCACGAGTACGAACACGTCAAGCGCTCGCGCGTGCTGAGCCGGGAAAGCATGGCCGCGCTATACGCGATTCCGGTCGAACGGATCTCGGATTTCGTCGAATACGATCCCGCGTACGCGATCAAGTTCACGATCTATCGCGCCCGGCCCAGCGGCAGCGCCGGCGATGGCGACATCTTTGGCGCCCAGCAGTACGCGCCGCTGCTGGACCTTGATATCCCTGCCTAGGCAGGACATCGCCGGATTCCACGGGACCCGGGTGGACACCCGGGTCCCGGTTCCTGACAYCCATGCTGCTCTACCCACTGAGATAGGAGCGCCGAATGCGAAAGACGTTAGCCCACATTGCCCTGTTGCTTGCCGCGATGTCCGCGGTAACCATGGTGGCGGCCCAGACCGATGCCAAGGTGCCGCCTTTGATGAGAATTGTCGTGCCGTTTTCGGCGGGCGCGAGCAACGACGTGATCGCGCGTGCGATCGCGCCGGGGCTGGCAAAGCGCCTGGGGACCACGGTCATCGTGGAAAACAAGCCTGGTGCGGCAGGCGTCGTTGGTGCCGATTCGGTTGCCAAGGCGCCACGGGACGGGTCCGTGCTGCTACTGACGTCATCGACCTTCCTGACCGCTGCCGCCACCCAGCCTCGCTCGCCCTACGATCCGCTTGCCGCGTTCGCGCCGGTGTCCATGGTCGCCGAGGGGCCGTTGTTGCTGGCGGTCTCGTCCTCGACCCAGATCACGTCGCCGGCCGAGCTGATTGCGGCAGCGCGCGCCAAGCCAGGCGCGCTGACCTACGGCTCGGCGGGGATCGGTTCGCTGGCGCAGCTGGCGACGGAGTTGTTGTGCGACATCTCGAAAGTCCAGATGATGCACGTCCCGTACAAAGGGGCTTCCAACGCGATGATCGACCTGGCCGCGGGGCAGATCGACGTCATGATGTCCAATTACAGCTCGCTCGTGACGCAGCTGAAGTCCGGCAAGGTGCGG
This sequence comes from Cupriavidus sp. 05T313, assembly GCF_056396665.1. Taxonomy (NCBI): domain Bacteria; kingdom Pseudomonadati; phylum Pseudomonadota; class Betaproteobacteria; order Burkholderiales; family Burkholderiaceae; genus Cupriavidus; species Cupriavidus sp. 05T313. The sequence goes on from NZ_JBFTLX010000032.1 coordinate 20,857, forward strand.
GCGCTGGCAGTGACCTCGCAGCGGCCGAACCCGGCGTTTCCCGAATTGCCATCACTGGCGACATCGGTGCCAGGCTATGGGATCGAGATCTGGGTCGGTGTCCTCGCACCTGCCGGCACGCCCGCGCCGCTGGTCCAGAGGCTGAACCGCGAGATCAATGAGATTGCTGCGTCGCAGGATGTGCGTGTCGTGCTTGAACCGGACGGCTCGGCGCCCAAGGCAATGAGTCCGTCCGAATTCGGCGCGCGCATGAGGCAGGATCTTGCGCAGTGGAAGCACATCGCCGGTGACCGGAAGATCGTGGCGGAATGAAAGGTGGGGAGAAGCCTTAGGCGCCGTCCAGCAAGTCGTGCGCGTTCAGGATCGCGTACGCTATATCCGGGTTTGTCTCAAGGCAACGCCGTATCGCCGCGGGAATGGCTTGCTTGGTCTTGCGGCACAACCCGGTTTGCTCCTCCACCTGGATGCTGATGCCGCGCACCGTGCGCACTTCGTGGATGCTGGGCGTGATCGTCAGCACGATGCCCAGTTGCGCGTACATGCGCCGCTCCATGTCCTTCAGGTCGGCAAGGCTCGACAGGCTTTCAAGGCGGGTGATCAGCCTTTTTTCTTCTTCCCTGGTCAGCCTCAGGATCCGGATGTCTGCCTGCGGGTCGCCCAGCAGGGTTTCGCGGCCGCACGTGCAGGCGCCTGGCGGACACTCCTTGCGAATCGGAAATGGGACGTTCATATCGTCGTCGGGGCGATGCGCATCATCCAGAGAGGGTAGCTGACTATCATAAATCAGGAGCCCACTGATCATCCGTCACTGGCGCCGCATTTCCGTCGGTCCGGCGCAAAGCGCCGCGGAACGCATATCTGCGGTGGTAAGCTCAAACTCTGTGCGAGCCCGATTCCTACACCTTTGCAGCCGACCTCAACCCAGTTGTGGCGTACCGTCGCCGACCAGCGCGCCTATGACGATGCCAAGCGGCGCGTCCGGTCGTTGCGTGGTTTCTATGCCCACGCCATCCTCTATGTGGCGATCAATACGATCCTGGTTGTCATCAATCTGATGACGGTTCCGCATCGGCTGTGGGTTTTGGGTCCCTTGTTTGGCTGGGGCACTGGCGTGGCCGTGCACGGCCTGTTGGTCTGGACCCGTGTCGGCCTGCTGGGCCGCCAGTGGGAGGAACGCAAGATCGCCGAACTGCTGGCGCGCGACCGGGTCCGTGTGCTGTCGACCGAGAAACAGCTGGTCGAGGCGCAGATGCGATTGCTGCAGGCCCAGATCGAGCCGCATTTCCTCTTCAATACGCTGGCGAACGTGGTGAGCCTGATCGAATCGTCTCCGCCCCGTGCCACGCTGATGCTCGAGCATTTCATCGCCTACCTGCGGGCATCGCTGACGGCGAGCCGTTCGACGCAGGGAACCGTGGCCCAGGAGGCTGCGCTGCTTCACGATTACCTGGAGGTGATCAAGATCCGCATGGGTGAGCGCCTGAACTACACCATCGACATCGACCCCGGACTGGCCAAGGCGCCGCTGGCGCCGATGCTGTTGCAGCCGGTGGTCGAGAACGCCATCAAGCATGGCCTGGAGCCCAAGATCGAGGGCGGCCGGCTGGTGGTGCGGCTGCAGCGCCGCAACGATCGCATGCAGGCTTGCGTCGAAGACAACGGCTTGGGCTTCAAACCGTCCGATGGCTCGGGGGTTGGGTTGTCCAACCTGCGCGAGCGGCTGGCCGTCCTGTACGACGGCGATGCGCACGTGCGGATCGAAGAGCGCYCCCCGGGCACGGCCGTCCTGATCGACCTGCCCCTGCCTCCCATGACCTGAACGGAGATTCGTCATGACCCCGACCGCCGTGATCGCCGACGACGAAGAGCACCTGCGCGCGCACCTGCGTGCCAAGCTGGCCCGCCTGTGGCCCGAAATGCAGGTGCTGGCGGAAGTCTCCAATGGCTTGCAGGCGGCGGAAGCCATTTCCCGGCTGTCGCCCAGCGTCGCTTTCCTGGACATCAAGATGCCCGGCCTGTCCGGGCTGGATGTGGCGCAGGGGCTGGAAACCGACACCAGGGTGGTGTTCGTCACGGCTTACGATGAGTATGCGCTGGAGGCCTTCGAGCGGGAGGCGGTCGACTACCTGGTCAAACCGGTGACCGACGAGCGCCTTGCCCGCTCCGTCGAGCGTTTGCGCAAGGCCTTCAACGAGGCCGCGCCTGCGCCCGAGCTGGCCCGGCTGCTGAGCCAGCTGACGCGCCGGCTCGGCGGCGCCGAGGCGAGCGAGCCGCTGCGCTGGGTGCGTGCGAGCCGGGGGGATACGACCAGCCACGTACCGGTCCAGGAGGTGCTGTACTTCCAGAGCGACGATAAGTACACGGTGGTCAATACGCGCGACGGCGAGCACCTGATCCGCACCCCGCTGGCGGAGTTGGCCTGCAGCCTCGATCCCGAGTGGTTCTGGCAGATCCATCGGTCGACCATCGTCAACATGAACCATGTGGCGGGCACGCGGCGGGACGGCACCGGCCGCTTGTTTGTCCGGCTCCATGGCAGCCAGGCGGAATTGCCGGTGTCCCGGGCCTACATGCACCGGTTCAGGCAGATGTAGGCCGGGGCAGGGTGGATGGCCGCCGCTTCAGTCCCGGCCCATGAACTCGCGGATCTTGCGCTCCTCCCAGTCACGCCCGCGGCCGCTGATCCGGATCCAGACCACCAGGCCGTGCAGGCCCAGCGCCAGGCCCCAGGCCAGCGTCGTCCCCATCGGCCACGGCCAACTGTCCAGGTGATGGCGAGTCCAGTTCGGCGCAGGCAGGAAGAGGTACCGCAGCCACAAGAATGCATTGACGGCCAGGTACACCATCAGATGGATGTACCACCCGCGTAGCATCCTGACCAGGCGGGAAGCGCGCCTATAGGCCAGCGCTTCGGGGCCGGGAGGATCGCCGGAGGGGAATGGGTTCGGATCGGTTCTCATCGTTTGCGGTCTCACTGGAGCCTGGTATGGCCGTAGTGTTGTGCATCGGGCGGCAGCCGGGCCACCGCGGCGCGCCGGATCAACACGAAAACGTCGCCAGTGGTGGAAGGCGTTCGCCAGCCGCTGGACGCTTTTTGGGTTGTTCACGAGCCTGAATGGCAGACGGCTGACGCGTAACGCCGAGTTCCTCGGTCAGCAGTAGCATGCCACGCGCCAGCAGCCGGCCGGCGAAAAACTGCCGGAGGGTTTATCCTCGCCGTGTCGCTCACCCGGGCAGGGGCGCAATTCGCGCACCGGCAGGATGGCGCGTTCGGCAATCCCACCAAGGACTCCCCCATGTCACTTTCGATGTATGACGTATCGATCCCCGCCTTTATGCGGGCATTCGGCAGCCTGTCGGCCATCCTGGACAAGGGCGCCGCCTTTGCGCAGGCGCAGGGTATGGATCCTGCCGATTTGATCCAGACCCGGTTGGTGGCGGATATGGACCCGCTGTCGGCGCAGGTGCAGCGCGCCAGCGATAGCGCAAAGGGTTGCGCGGCGCGGCTGGCGGGAATCGAAATGCCGTCCTTCGCCGACACCGAGACCACTTTCCCGGAACTGCAGGAGCGCATTGYCAGGACGGTGGCGTTCCTGAAGACCATCGAGCCCGCCCAGCTTGAAGGCAGCGAGACGCGCACCATCGAACTCAAGCTGCGGCCCAATCCGGTGACGTTCGACGGCAAAACCTATTTGCTGGGCTTTGTGCTGCCAAACTTCTATTTCCACGTGACCACCGCTTACGACATCCTGCGCCATAAGGGCGTGCCGATTGGCAAGCGCGATTATCTCGGTCTGTCCTGACCGAAGGGCGCCCGTCCTGGCGCCATGCCGAGGGGAAAGGCGGCGAGGCCGCCTTGGCATCATGCCATGGGCGGCCTCGTCCGCAGGGGTGGCGCGCCGGGCTCAGGCCCCGCTGGCCGCCAGTTCGCGTTCGGCGGCGGGCTGCTGGTCAAGCCGGTCCAGGCGGCCGCTCCAGGCGGTCAGGCCCAGTGCCACCAGCACCACCAGCGCGCCAATCCACGGCGTATGCATCAGTCCCATGTGGGTCACGATCAGTCCGCCGGCCCACGCCGCGCCGGCAATGCCCAGGTTGAATGCGGCGATATTCAGGCCCGATGCCACATCCACCGCATCCGGCGCATAGCGCTCCGCCTGCTTGACCACATAGACCTGCAGGCCCGGCACATTGCCGAAGGCAACTGCGCCCCATGCCAGCACGGTAGCTACCACCAGCCAGCGGTGCGCTGCGGTGAAAGTCAGGGCGAACAGTACGAGCGCCAGCAGCAGGAACACGATCTTGAGCGCGGGAATGGGACCGTGGCGGTCTGCCAGGCGTCCGCCCCAGATATTGCCCGCGGCGACCGACACGCCGTAGACCAGCATGACCAGCCCGACCGCGCCGGCGCTGAAGCCCGACACATCCTGCAAGATGGGGGCGAGGAAGGTGAAGGGGATGAACGAACCGCCATAGCCGACCGCGGTCTTGGCGTAGACCAGCAGCAGGCGGGGCTCCGCCAGCACCTTGGCCTGTTGCAGCAGGGAGGCCGGGGCGCTGTGGCGGATATTGGCCGGCACGAACATCAGGCTGCCGACAAAGGCCACCAGGCCGAGCGCCGACACCGCGAGGAAGGTCTCGCGCCAGCCGAAATGCTGGCCGATAAAGGTGCCCAGCGGCACGCCTGTGACGAGGGCAACCGTCAGCCCGGTGAACATGATGGCGATCGCGCTCGCGGCCTTTTCCTTCGGCACCAGGCTGGTAGCGATGGTGGAACCGATCGAGAAGAAGACGCCGTGGGCCAGGCCGGTCAGTATCCGCGCCAGGATTAGCGATTCGTAGCCGGGTGCCTTCCATGCCAGCAGGTTGCCCAGCGTGAACAGCGCCATCAGCGACAGCAGCAGCGCCTTGCGCGGCAGGCGGCCGGTGAGGGCGGTCAGCACGGGGGCGCCAATGGCCACGCCGAGCGCATAGAGGCTGACCAGCAGCCCGGCCGAGGGCAGCGTGATCCTGAGGTCGGCGGCGATGGTGGGAATCAGGCCGACGATGACGAATTCGGTGGTACCGATGGCAAACGCGCTGATGGTCAGCGCGAACAGGGCAATGGGCATGGTTAGCTCCAGGAGCGTCCGGGAATTGGGATGGGCGCAGTTTGCCGCTGTCTTTGTTGCGGAATAAGTGGGTGATCTGGATAAGATATTTGATTAGTATTCAAGAATGAAGATCACTCTCGAAGAACTGCAGGCCTTTGCCACTGTGGTGGATAGCGGCTCCATTACGGCCGCGGCCGAGCAACTGGGGCAGACCGTGTCGGGGATCAGCCGCGCGCTGAGCCGCCTGGAGGAGAAGGTGGGCACGACGTTGCTGCACCGGACCACCCGGCGGCTGGCCTTGAGCGAGGAGGGCGAGGCGCTGCTGGCGCATGGCCGCGCCATCCTTGCCTCGGTCGAACTGGCGGAGGAGCAGATGGCCGTGCGCCGCCAGCAGCCGGTGGGGCGGCTGCGGGTCAATGCGGCATCGCCCTTCATGCTGCATGTGGTCGTGCCGCTGGTCGGGGAATTCCGCCGCGCCTATCCCGGGATCGAGCTGRAACTCAATACCAACGACCAGATCATCGACCTGCTGGAGCACCGCACCGACGTGGCGATCCGTATTGGCCCGCTGCGCGATTCCACGCTGCATGCCCGGTCCCTGGCCAGCAGCCGGGTGCGCGTGCTGGCCAGTCCGGCCTATCTGAAGGCAAGGGGTCGCCCGGAAACGGTGGCGGACCTTGCCGGCCACAGCCTGCTGGGCTTCAACCAGCCGGATTCGCTCAACCGCTGGCCCCTGCGCGGCGCCATGGGCGAGGAGGTGCAGATTGCGCCGCATCTGGCGGCGTCCAGCGGCGAGACCCTGCGCCAGCTGGCGCTGGCCGGCGAGGGGCTGGTCTGTTTGTCCGATTTCATGACCGAGGCCGACCGGCGCCGCGGCGATCTGGTCCAGGTGCTGATGGGGAGCACCATCGACGAACGGCAGTCCATCAATGCGGTCTACTACCTCAACACCCAGCTTTCGGCGCGCATTGCCAGTTTCCTGGACTTTGTCGGCGAGCGGTTGCGTACGGCCGGCTGGGCGAAAGTCTAGGCGGGTATGTGGCCCGGAGCAGACTTGTCTCCGGAGCAGGGGAAGGAGGTAGAAGAGGGGGCGGCTGGAGCCGATCCCGTACCTGTGCGAAAATAGCGAGTTAGCCGCAGCTTGCCCGCCATTCGCCGCGCGTCGCTCCCCTGGAACACTCCTCCCGGCCTCCGCCATGCGCGACCCGGGACTTGCCTGCGCCATGCGCAGTTTGCCGGCCCCCGGCCTGAGCGCTCCGCCGACGTGTTTCGCCGACGCGCCTCGCCGTCGGGCCGCATCGTGACTGCATCACCCACAATTACCTACAGCTACCTAAAGCTTTACCAGCCAGCATGACTTACGCCGTCAAGGAAATCTTCTACACACTGCAGGGCGAAGGCGCCAACGCGGGCCGTGCCGCAGTGTTCTGCCGCTTCTCCGGATGCAATCTCTGGAGCGGCCGGGAGGAAGACCGTGCCAGCGCGGTCTGCCAGTTCTGCGATACCGACTTCGTCGGCACCGACGGCACCGAGGGCGGCAAGTACCGCACCGCCGATGCGCTCGCCGACATGGTCGCGGCCCAGTGGCCGCAGTCCGTGGAGAGCAGCGCCGCCGGACGGCCGCTGGTGGTCTGCACCGGCGGCGAGCCGCTGCTGCAGCTTGACGCGCCCCTGATCGACGCCCTGCATGCGCGCGGCTTCGAGATCGCCATCGAGACCAATGGCACGCTGCCGGTGCCGGACGGCGTCGACTGGGTTTGCGTGAGCCCCAAGATGGGCGCCGAACTGGTGGTCAAGCGCGGCGACGAGCTCAAGGTGGTGATTCCCCAGGATGGCCAGGATTTCGCCGCATACGAGCGCCTTGATTTCCGCTATTTCCTGGTGCAGGCCATGGACGGCCCGCTGGCACGGCAGAATACCGCCCTCGCGGTGGACTTCTGCCAGCGCCGCCCGCTCTGGCGCCTCTCGCTGCAAACCCACAAGCTGTTAGGCATCCGGTAAATCGCACCGGCACGCTTCGGCATCCCCTCGGCACCCATCGGCCCTCATGAACAAGCAAGTTTCCATTACCCGCCGGCTGGAGTTCGACTCCGGCCACCGTATCCCCAACCATGGCGGCCAGTGCCGCAACATCCATGGCCATCGCTATCGCCTTGACCTGACGCTGTCGGGCGAGGTGCTGCATCGCGCCGGTGCCTCGGACGAGGGCATGATCCTGGATTTCAGCGATATCAAGGCGCTGGCCACGGAGCACCTGGTCTCCAAGTGGGACCACGCCTTCCTGATCTATCGCGGCGACACGGCGCTGCTGAATTTCCTGCAGACCATGGACGGGCACAAGACGGTCGTGCTCGATGCGATTCCCACCGTGGAGAACCTGGCCCAGATCGCCTTCGACATGCTCGCGCCGGTGTTCAAGGATTGCTTTGGCCACCAGTTGCAGCTCACGCGCCTGGTGCTGTTCGAGACCCCGAACTGCTGGGCCGAGGTCAGCGCCGCCTTCACCCTGCCCGCGCAGGACTGAGGCGGCCGACCCAGCGCATGCCAGCCGAGATGAACGCGCCGATCCTTCCGCCGCAGGCGGCCGACGCCAGTGCCGATCCCGCCCTGGAGCGCGACCGCCGCTACATGCAGGCCGCGCTCGACGAGGCACGCCTGGCCGAAGCCGCCGGCGAAGTGCCGGTGGGCGCGGTGGTGGTGTGGAACGACACCATCATCGCCCGCGGCCATAACCTGCCGATCCGCTCGGTCGATCCCTCCGCCCACGCGGAAATGCAGGCACTGCGCGCCGCCGCGCAGGTGATCGGCAACTACCGCATGCCGGAGTGCGAGTTGTACGTGACGCTGGAACCGTGCGTGATGTGCAGCGGCGCCATCCTGCATGCGCGGATCCGCCACGTGGTGTTTGGCGCCACCGATCCCAAGACGGGCGCCGCCGGCAGCGTGCTCAACCTGTTCGAGCAGGCCCAGCTCAATCACCAGACCACGATCGCCGGCGGTGTGCTGGCCGACGACTGCTCGCGCATGCTGAAGGATTTCTTCGGCGGCAGGCGCCGGGCGCAGAAGGCTGCCCAGAAAGCGGCGTTGGCAGCGGCGCAGGCAGCGGCTGGCGACGCTTCCGGGAGCGATGCCCGGCCCGTCGCGCCGGGTTGCGCGCATTGCAGCCGCGAAGTCACCACTCGTTCCACTGAAACCGACCCAAGCCAAAACCCCGAAGCATGAGCCAGCCCACGACCACGCCCACGCCACCCACTGAAGTCCGCCTGATCGCTTCGTCGGGCTATCCGCACGATGTCGCCATCGCCGCGCGCGGCTGCGCCTGGCTCAAGGGACATGGCTTCCATGTCGGCAATCCGGACGTGCTGGCGCGCCGCTACCTGCGCTTCGGCGGCAGCGATGCCGAGCGCCTGGCGGACCTGCATGCCATCGGCACCGGCATGGCGCACGAGCTGACGCTGGCGGTGCGGGGCGGCTACGGCATTGCGCGGTTGCTGGAGCGCGTGGACTTCGCCCGCATCGCCGAACAGGCGCGCGCCAGCCAGACGCCAATCGTCGGGCATAGCGATTTCACGGCCTTCCAGCTGGCTTACCTGGCGGCCACGGGCGGGGTCACTTTCGCCGGCCCCATGCTGCTGGCGGATTTCGGTGTGGACGTGGTCGATCCGTTCATGTGGGAGCATTTCGACGGCGTGCTGCGCAATCCGGCGTATGCCGTCGACGTGGCCGCGCCGCAGGCCGGCGGCCAGCCCTTTACCGGCACGTTGTCGGGCACGCTGTGGGGCGGCAACATGGCGATGCTGTGCAGCTTGCTGGGCACGCCCTTCATGCCGGCCGTGGAGGGCGGCATCCTGTTCCTCGAGGACGTCAACGAGCCGCCATACCGGATCGAGCGCATGCTGCTGCAGCTGGACCAGGCCGGCGTGCTTGGCGCGCAGCGCGCGATCGTGCTGGGCGACTTCTCCAACTACCGCGTGACCGATTACGACAATGGCTACGACCTGCCCGCGGTGGTGGCTTACCTGCAGGAGCGGCTGGACGTGCCGGTGCTCACCGGCCTGCCGTTCGGCCACTGCCCGCGCAAGCTGACCCTGCCGGTGGGCGGGCAGGCGCAGTTGAGCGCACGTGCGGACGGCTTTTCGCTGTCGCTGTCGGGGTATCCGGTGTTGAAAGCAGCGGTATCCACCCACATCTGAGGCCTATCGCTTCGTTCCTTTGCCCGCGAGTGGTAAAATCGCGGGTTGTTTCCCGATTTCCCCGCCAGGGCCCCCGCGCCAACGCACCGCCAGGTCGCCACGCCGGGCCTTTAGCCGCCCACGCTGCCAAGCGATCAGCATTTTGCCCGGTCCTTGGCAAGCGGCAGCCCGAGGCAAGCGCGAGTCCCGCGCCTCATCATCCATACAAGGTTCCAGACGTGCTTTCTACCGCAAACATCACCATGCAGTTCGGCCCCAAGCCGTTGTTCGAGAATATCTCGGTCAAGTTCGGCGAGGGCAACCGCTACGGCTTGATCGGCGCGAACGGCTGCGGCAAGTCGACCTTCATGAAGATCCTCGGCGGGGATCTCGAACAGTCCGCCGGCACCGTCATGCTGGAGCCGGGCGTGCGCCTGGGCAAGCTGCGCCAGGACCAGTTCGCCTATGAAGACATGCGTGTGCTGGACGTGGTCATGATGGGCCACACCGAGATGTGGGCCGCCGCCGCCGAGCGCGACGCCATCTACGCGAACCCCGAAGCGACCGACGAAGACTACATGAAGGCCGCCGAGCTGGAAGCCAAGTATGCCGAGTACGACGGCTACACGGCCGAGGCGCGTGCCGGCGAACTGCTGCTGGGCGTGGGCATCCCCACCGACCAGCACCAGGGCACCATGAGCAACGTGGCGCCGGGCTGGAAACTGCGTGTGCTGCTGGCGCAGGCACTGTTCTCGAACCCGGACGTGCTGCTGCTCGACGAGCCGACCAACAACCTGGACATCAATACGATCCGCTGGCTGGAACAAGTGCTCAACGAGCGCAATTCCACCATGATCATCATTTCCCACGATCGCCACTTCCTGAACTCTGTGTGCACGCACATGGCCGACATGGACTACGGCACGCTCAAGGTCTACCCGGGCAACTACGACGACTACATGGAAGCCTCCATGCAGGCGCGCGAACGCCAGCTGGCGGCCAACACCCGTGCCAAGGAGCGTATCGGCGAACTGCAGGACTTCGTGCGCCGCTTCTCGGCCAACAAGTCCAAGGCACGCCAGGCCACCTCGCGCSYGAAGCAGATCGACAAGATCAAGGTSGARGACATCAAGCCGTCRTCGCGCCAGAACCCGTTCRTCCGCTTCGAGTTCGAGAAGAAGCTGCAYAACCTGGCGGTSGARGYGGARGGCATCACCAAGACCTACGACCGCAAGGTCATCAACAACCTGTCGATGGCGATCCAGGCCGGCGAGCGCGTGGCCATCATCGGCGAGAACGGCGCCGGCAAGACCACCTTGCTGCGCAGCCTGCTGGGCAGCACCATCAAGGGCGGCGTGGAAGTCGATCGCGGCACCATCAAGTGGGCCGAGAACGCCAATGTCGGCTATATGCCGCAGGACACCTTCGAGGAATTCCCGGTCGACCGCGACCTGATCGACTGGATGAGCCAGTGGACCCAGGCCGGCGACGACGACCAGTCGCTGCGCGGCACCATGGGCCGCCTGCTGTTCTCCGCCGACGACATCAAGAAATCCGTCAAGGTGCTGTCCGGCGGCGAGAAGGGCCGCATGATCTGGGGCAAGCTGATGCTGGGTCGCCACAATGTGCTGGCGCTCGACGAGCCGACCAATCACATGGACATGGAATCGATCGAGTCACTGCAGATCGCGCTGGACAAGTTCACCGGCACGCTGGTCTTCGTCTCGCACGACCGCGTGTTCGTCAGCGGCCTGGCCACGCGCGTGATCGAAGTGCGCAACGATGGCACGCTGACCGATTACCTGGGTACGTATGACGAGTACCTGGAGTCGCAGGGTATCGACGGCTAAGCCAGCCGGAAGGGCGCCGGGCAACCGGACTGCCCCGCAGGAAACGAGAAGGGCCGCCATGTGCGGCCCTTCTCGTTTTTCCCCCTTCATGCAATCCAGGACGGCGGCTCAGGCAGCCGCATGCCCGTCGTCGCGCACCATCCTGTCGAGCTGGTCGATGATGGCGCCGGCCGTGATTTCGCCTTTGGCCTTGTGCAGGGCCGTGTAAAGCGGGTCGCGCAGTGCTGCAAGTTCGGCGAATCCGGCGGCCTTTTCCACCTTGACCTGCAGCAGGTAGCCGCGCAGGCCGAGATGATGGCCGATGACATCCGTATAGAAGTGATAGAGCTGCTGGTAAGTGCCGCCAGCCTGTTGGTCGGCGGATTGGGACGCGTGCTGAGTCGCATCGGCTTCGTCCGGTGGCTGCATGCTGGCGCTCCGCATGGCGTACATGGAAAAGACGCTGTCGGCCTTGCGGTCCGGATCGTCAGCGCTGGCCGCCGCCGCGACCGGGTTTGCTGGGGTAGTGCCGGATACGGCAAGCTGCGGGGCGGGTTCCGCGTGGATCAGCCCGGCATCCAGCAACGCTTCGATGGCCTCTGGTCCCACCCCCATGCCACCGGTCTGGGCCAGCAGCTCGCTGCGCCGGCGCTCGCCGTTGACGATCAGCAGCAAGGCGCGCAATTTATGGTCCAGCTTGCGCGAGCGTGTGCGTATTTCGTCCTGGCCTTGCTCGGTTTTACGGAAAACCGGATCAGTCATGTCTCCCTCCCTTTGTTCTTGGCTGTGCAGTTTGCTGCACTACGCACCAGGCGGCTCGCCGGCCGATTATCGCCACGTTGTTAGAGGAGCACTGGCGCGCTGCAAAAAAAAAGAGTCGCCAAACCGCACTACAATGTGGTGCACCAGAAAAGTAACAAAATTTGCACCCGCCTATTCACCCAACTGAAAACTGTGGCCATGCAACAACGAGACAAACTCTTTATCAACGGTAAGTGGGTTGCCCCGCACGGTACCGGCCTGATCAACGTTATCCATTCCACGACCGAGGCCGTCATGGGCCGTATTCCGGAAGGCCATGCGCGCGACGCCGAGGACGCCATCCAGGCGGCGCGGGCCGCCTTCGACAGCTGGTCGGCCACGCCGCCCGGCGTGCGCGCCGGCTATATCCGCAAGATCGCGGAGGGCCTGAAGGAGCGCAGCGAGGAACTGGCCCAACTGATTGCGGGCGAAGTCGGCATGCCGATCAAGCTGGCGCGCGCCATCCAGGTGGGCGGCCCGGTCTACAACTGGGCGCAGGCCGCCAAGCTCCTCGACACCTTCGCCTTCGAGGAAGAGGTCGGCAACTCGCTGGTGGTGCGCGAGCCGGTGGGCGTGGTGGCGGCCATTACGCCGTGGAACTACCCGCTCAACCAGATCACGCTGAAGGTGGCGCCGGCGCTAGCCGCGGGCTGTACCGTGGTGCTCAAGCCGTCTGAAGTGGCGCCGCTCAACGCCTTCGTGCTGGCCGAGGTGATCGAGGCCGCCGGGCTGCCGCCGGGCGTGTTCAACCTGGTCACCGGCTATGGCCCGGTGGTGGGCGAGGTCCTGGCCAGCCACCCCGAAGTGGATATGGTGTCGTTCACGGGTTCCACGCGGGCCGGCAAGCGCGTGTCGGAGCTGGGCGCGCAGAGCGTCAAGCGCGTGGCGCTGGAGCTGGGCGGCAAGTCCGCTTCGGTGATCCTGGACGACGCGGACCTGCCTGCCGCGGTCAAGGGCACCATCGGCGCCTGTTTCCTCAATTCCGGCCAGACCTGCTCGGCGCACACCCGCATGCTGGTGCCGCGCGCACGGTACGACGAGGTCAAGGCCATCGCCAGGAAGGTGGTCGAGGGCTATACGGTGGGCGACCCGCTGCAGGAAACCAGCCGGCTTGGCCCGCTGATCTCCGCCGCGCAGAAGGATCGCGTGACCGGCTATATCCAGCGCGGCATCAACGAGGGCGCCGAACTGGTGGCGGGCGGTCCCGAGGCGCCGGAAGGCCTGGACAAGGGCTTCTTCGTCAAGCCGACGGTGCTGGGCAATGTCGATCCCAAGGCGACGGTAGCGCAGGAAGAGATCTTCGGCCCGGTGCTTTCGATCATCTGCTATGACACCGAGGAAGATGCCGTGCGCATCGCCAATGACAGCATTTACGGGCTGGGTGGCGGCGTGTGGTCGGGCGACGAGGCCCGCGCCATCCGCGTGGCGCGCCGCATCCGCACCGGCCAGGTCGATATCAACGGCGGCCCGTTCAATATGCAGGCGCCGTTTGGCGGCTACAAGCAGTCCGGCAACGGGCGCGAGGCGGGCAAGTACGGCCTGGAAGAGTTCCTCGAGTACAAATCCCTGCAACTGAAGAAGCCGGCCGCCTGAGACCGGCAGCCGGCGGGGCGGGTGCGCTGAACCATGCGCACTCGCCCCGCAGCAGGAACGATGCCCGGCTGGTCCGGGCATTTTTTTGGCCGCCAAGCCCGCTCGCCCCAGCGCTGCGGCTTCGGCGATAATGCCGGAGTTCCGCCTGCCTGCCATGCGCCTGCGAGCGTGCCGGCGGGCCAAGGGACACGGGAAAAGAACATAAATAACGACGCGGGTGCGGCGTGCCACGCGGGGAGAGGGAGCGATGCGTTGGTTGAAACGRCTGGCCTGGCTGGTATTGATGCCGGCGGTGCTGGTAGTGGTGGGCACGCTGGGTGCCTATGTCTGGTACCGGCAGGCATCGCAGCCGCTGACCGCCGGCACGCTGAAGCTGCCCGGCCTGCGCGAGAGCGTGTCGATCGTCAGGGACCGCCACGCCGTGCCGCACATCAAGGCGGCCAATGCGCAGGATGCCTACTTTGCGCTCGGCTTCGTCCATGCGCAGGACCGCTTGTGGCAGATGCAGATGAACAAGCGCATTGCGGCGGGCCGCCTGGCCGAGATCCTGGGGCCGCCCGCGCTCGATACCGACCGCTTCCTGCGCACCCTGGGCGTGCGGCGCAACGCCGAAGCCATCCTTGCCCAGTCCTCCGACGAGACGCGCGCCGCGTTGCAGGCCTATGCCGACGGCGTGAATGCCTATATCGATGGCCGCAAGGGGCCGTTGCCACCTGAATTCCTGATCCTGCGCACGCAGCCCGAACACTGGGAGCCGGTCGATTCGCTGGCCTGGCAGACCATGATGGCGTGGGACCTGGGCGGCAACTGGACCCAGGAGACGCTGCGCATGCGGCTGGCGCAGGTGCTGCCGGTCTCGCGCATCAGTGAACTGCTGGCGCCTTATCCCGGCGAGCGGCCGCTTCGCACCATGGACTACGGCAACCTCTACCGTCACCTGGCGCCGCTGGCTACCGCCATGGCGCGCGTCGAGCAGCAGGCGCCGCCCGGCTACGTGGAGGGGATGGGTTCGAATAACTGGGTGGTGTCGGGCGCCCATACGCGCTCGGGCAAGCCGCTGCTGGCCAATGATCCGCACCTGGGGCTGCAGGCGCCGGCGCTTTGGTACTTCGCGCACTTGCAGGCGCCCGGGCTGGACGTCACGGGCGCCACGCTGCCGGGCACGCCGGTGGTGGCGCTTGGGCATAACCAGCGCATCGCCTGGGGCTTCACCAATACCGCCCCCGATGTGCAGGACCTGTTCATCGAGCGCCTGCAGCCGGGCAGCACTCAGCGCTACCAGATCCCGGACGGCTGGGCGGATTTCATCACGCGCACCGAGACGATCCACGTCAGGGGCGCGCCGGACGTGACCCTGAGCGTGCGCGAGACGCGCCATGGCCCCGTGATTTCCGACGTGGCCGAGCCCGTGGCGACCGCCGCGGCGCCGCTTGGGGCGCAGTACGTCGTGGCCTTCCAGTGGACCGCGCTGCGCGCCGACGACCGGACCTTGCAGGCCGGGCTGGCGTTGAACCGCGCTACCGACTGGGCCAGCTTCCTGAAGTCGCTGCGCGATTTTCATTCGCCCCAGCAAAATATCGTCTACGCCGATGTGGACGGCAACATCGGCTTTATCGCGCCCGGCCGCGTGCCGCTGCGTCGCGCCGACAACGACCTGAAGGGTTTGGCGCCGGCCCCTGGCTGGGATGCGCGCTACGACTGGACCGGGTTTATTCCATTCGACCAGTTGCCGCGCAGCTTCAATCCGCCCGAGGGCGTGATCGCCACCGCCAACCAGAAGATCGTCGAGGACGATTACCCGTATTTCCTGACCAGCGAATGGACCGTGCCATATCGCTACCAGCGCATCCGCACGCTGATCGATGCCACCCAGCGGCATACCATGGACAGCTTTGCCGCGATCCAGAAAGACACGCTCTCGCTGGCCGTGCGCGATGCCTTGCCGCTGCTGCTATCGGCCTCATTCGCCAGCAATCCGGCGCTGCCGCCTCGCGAGCGCGCGCTGATCGAGTCGCTGCGCAAATGGGACGGCGATATGCAGGCCGGCCTTGCCGAGCCGCTGGTGGCCACGGCCTGGCTGCGCGAGCTGTCGCGCGGGTTGTTCGAGGACAAGGTGGGCGATACGCTGTTCAGCCGGCTGTGGGAGCAGCGCAACGTACAGCAGCCCATGCTCAACGTGTTGCGCAATCCCAGGGGGCTGGGAGCGTTCTGGTGCGACGATGGCAAGACACCCGGCCAGGAGGACTGCGACGATGCCATTGGCACGGCCTGGCGCCATGCCATCGCCGACCTGGACCAGCGCTATGGCGACAAACCTGAGCGCTGGCGCTGGGGCAAGGCCCACACGGCTCGCTCCGAGCACAAGCCATTCGGCAAGCAGCCTTACCTGGCGGGTTTGTTCAACGTCAAGGTGCCGACTGGCGGTGACACTTACACCGTCAACGTGGGGCGCCACAACCTGCGCGACGAGGCGGCGCCGTTCGAGAGCGTGCATGCGGCAAGCTTGCGCGCCATCTATGACTTGTCCGACCTGTCCGAATCCCGCTTCATGGACTCGACCGGACAGTCGGGCAACATCATGTCCACGCACTACCGCGACTGGACCGACAAGTGGGCAGCCGTGCAATACATCACCATGGCGGCAGGCCGCCGCGCGCCGGGCAACGAAGCCTTCGATACCCTGGTGCTGCAACCTGCGGGCGCAGGGCGCTGAGACTGGCTTGCCTCCGGTGCCGGGGCACGGGTGCCGGACGGAAGCATCATGCCGTGATGCTTTGCGCGGAAACCGGATCCACGCGGGGCGTGCTGCACATGGCGCATGCAGCGCCGGTCGTATGCCGCTAATATCGGTGCTTTGCGTCGATCCAACGGGATGCCCGCCGCCATGTCCACTACCACCAGAGCCCTGACCACCCATGTGATCCAGCACGTTGCGTTCGAAGACGCCGGCGTGCTGGGCGACGCCTTGCGCGAGCGCGGGCATACCCTGCGCGTGCTGCGCGCGGGCATCGACGACCTGAGCGTCATCAGGGAGCAGCCAGCCGATCTGCTGGTGGTGCTGGGCGGCCCCATCGGCGTGTACGAGAACGAGGCCTATCCCTGGCTGGACGGGCAGATCGACATCATCCGGGCCCGGCTGGATGCCGGCGCGCCGATGATCGGCGTCTGCCTGGGCGCGCAGTTGATTGCGCGCGCGGCCGGTGCGCGCGTCTATCCGGGCACGCGCGAGATCGGCTGGGCGCCGGTCCAGCCCACGCCGGCGGGCCGGGATTCGCCACTGGCCGAGCTGGAGGCCGCCGACTGGCATGTGCTGCACTGGCACGGCGATACTTTTGACCTGCCCGCGGGCGCCCGGTTGCTGGCCTCGACTCCGGCGGTAGTGCACCAGGCCTATGCCATCGGCCAGCATGTGCTGGCCCTGCAGTTCCATCCCGAGGTGAGGCCCGGCGAGCTGGAAGGCTGGCTGGTTGGGCACACCGTGGAACTCGGCAAGGCCGGCATCGATCCGCGCGTGATCCGGGCGCGCACGGCAGAGATCGGCGACCGGGTGGCTGCGGCGGGCCGGCGCATGTTTGACCGGTGGCTGGATGAGGCGGGCTTGTGACGCCCGTCTCGGACCAGCAGGGCAATGCGCAAGCGGCGGCCAGCATGCCCCTGCTGACAACGCGAGTCGACTGCGTACTGCTGGGCGCGGTGCGCCCCTTCGGGCCGAAAGGCGTGCCCAGCGGCATGGACAAGCAGCCGGTCGGGTCTGCTGTGCGCGTCACGGCACTGGGCCTGGCCGGGGACGAGCAGGGCGACCCCAGGCACCATGGCGGTCCGGAAAAGGCCGTTCACCATTACGCCTTCGACCACTACCCGGCCTGGCGCCAGGAACTGGCCGCGCATTCCACGCAGGCCGCCGAGGTGCTGGCGCGGCCCGGCGCGTTTGGCGAGAACGTGAGTAGTGCCGGACTGACCGAAGCCGATGTCTGCATTGGCGATCGTTTCCGCCTTGGACGGGCGCTGGTCGAAGTCTCCCAGGCTCGCCAGCCCTGCTGGAAGCTGAATCACCGTTTCGGGCATGCGGGCATGGCGCGCGCGGTCCAGCAAAGCCTGCGCACCGGCTGGTACTACAGGGTGCTGGAAGAGGGTGAGTTGATCCCTGGCGACAACCTTGTGCTGGTGGAACGGCCTTGTCCCGACTGGAGCCTGCGCAGATTGCTGCATGTGCTGTATGTGGATCGGCTGGATACCGGCGCACTGGCCGCGATGGCGGCATTGCCGGCACTGGCCGAGAGCTGGCGCAAGCTCGCGCGCCAGCGCCTGGAGCGCGCGAAGTGGAAGATATGGAGGGTCGCCTGGCGGGCGGTTGAATGCGGGCCGGCGCCGTGCCGGCCGAGTGCGGGAGATCAGCCCTGGCGGAAGCGCTTTGCCGTTGCTTCGCGCGTGATGCGTTCCCACACCGCCTGTTTTTCCGTGTCGTCCAGGAAGACCCAGTTGCTGACCTCCATGGCGGTGCGGCCGCAGCCCTGGCAGATCTCATCGAACAAGGTCGAGCAGATGCCGATGCAAGGGCTGTCCGGCCGGTCGAACAGTCCTTCGTCGCCGCGCGGGGAACTGGACTGTGACTCCGGCTGCCCACTGGATTGCGGGGCGAGCTGGCTGGCGTCTTGCGGGTTTGAAGGCATGCGGCGGAAAGGCGGGCGGGATGGGCGGACATTATAAACGGCTGGCCGCGCCGGCACCGGCGAAGGGATGGTTCGCAGGGCGCGGCGCCGTTGCGGCCGCTTGCCCATTGCCGATTACCGTCAAGGTAATTGAGCGTCGCCGCCGCCGCGCCTAGGCTGTACGTGTCCCGACCCGCTTCAGCAGGAGCCCATGATGCTGTCCCTGATTCCCGCCTTGTCCAGCGCAGCAAGCGCCGCCGCCACGCCTTGCGTCGATCCGCGCATCCGCCACTACGTCGAGCAGGTGCTGATGGGCTCGCCGGTGGCGCGTGCCGTTGGCATCGTGCTGGATGTGTTGACATCCGACCACGTTGAATTGCTCTTGCCCTTCAAGGCCGGCAACGTGACGGTGGGCGAGATCGTGCATGGCGGCGTGATCGCGACCCTGATCGATGTGGCGGGTGCCGCCGCGGCAGCTTCCGGTGTCGATGCCGACAGCATGCGCGGCGGCGCGACCAGTTCGCTGAATATCCAGTATCTCGAAGCGGCCGGCGGGGCTGACCTGCGCGCCGTCGCGACCGTGGTGAGGCGAGGGCGCCGCCAGGTGGTGACCGAGGTCGCTGTCTACGCGGAAAGGGCGGACCAGGCCGAACTGGTAGCCAAGGCCCTGATGAGCAGCGCCTTGTTCTGATCTGAACGGCTGCGCAGGCTGGCAGCGATCAGCCAGCTTGCCCGCTGCCTGCATCCCGCGGCTCCGCATCTAGTTGCCGCGCCAGTTCTTCCGCGGCCCGCCGGATCGGCTGGCCGCTGCGCGCCACCTTGGCGAGAATCAGCGCGCCCTGCCAGCCGCAGAGCCAACGCGCGGGGCTTTGCCCACGGCGGGCTGATCACTGCCCTGGCCGACAACGCCATGGGCCTGTCGTGCGGGATGCAGTTCGCCGAGCCGCGCAGTCTTGTCACCGTGAATCTTTCGATCGATTTCCTCAGCGTGGCCAGGATCGGGCAGTGGCTGCTGTTCGAGACATCCTTTACCAAGGTTGGCGGCACCCTGTGCTTTGCGCAAGCCTTCGTCACGGCCGATGGCGTGGCTTGTGCCCGGGCCAACGCGACCTTCCGCGCGATGTAGCAGTCGTTGCCGGCGCCGCCGGCATTTTTAAACCCAACTGCATGGCGCCTGCCGTGGGGCAGGCCTTCGTGGCGCGCGCTACCGTGGCCAGGGCGGGCAAGCGGCAGGTGTTCGCGCGGGCGGATGTGTTCGCGGAGCAGGACGGAGAGCTTCGCCTGGTGGCTTCGGGCGAGGTGATCCTGGTGCCTGTGGATTCGCCTGCCGCCAAGGTGCCATCACAAGCGGTTTAGCCCATTAGTGCAATTAACGGCCAAATTTTTGCCACCCACGAAAAACCGGCGCCGTCCCGCAGGCGTGTGATAGTTCAAGCGTGAAGGACTTCGGCGCAGCCAACCGCCTGCAAGGCAGGGGGCAAGGCCAGAATGGAAGAATGGAAAATGGCAGTCCGGTCGCTGCGCGACCGGACTGCCATTCAGGAGGCGCGGTCATGCCGCGCGGGACCTTCAGCAAGCCGTGGAAGCCGTGCTCAATACGCTCAATACTTCCACAAGATCTTCTGCAGTTCCTTGCTGTCGTTGGTCTTTGTCAGCGCCAGCGCCATCAGGATGCGCGCCTTTTGCGGCAATTGGTCGTCGGTCACCAGCCAGTCGTACTTGTCGTCCGGCTGCTCGGCGTTGCGGATCACCGCGCCGCTGCCGGTGCGCGAGGCGCGCACGATCTGCACGCCCTTGGCGCGTGCCGCCTTGAGCGGCTCGACCATGTAGTCGCCCACGCTGCCGTTGCCGGTGGCGGCATAGAGTTCAGCACCACCAGCGTGCCCTTGCCCTTGGATTCGGGGCTGGAGGCCACGAGCACGGCGTCGTACAGGTTGAGCGCGCCGTCCGCGCCCAGGGCAGTGCCAGGGCGCATCGATCCCACCACCACCACCGGCTTGTCGCTCTTCAGCGTCAGGTTGAGGAAGTAGGCGGTTTCCTCAATGGTATCGGTGCCGTGGGTGATCACGATGCCGTCCACGTCGGGCTGCTTGAGCAGTTCCGAAACGCGCTTGCCCAGCTTCAGCAGGCGCTCGTTATTGAAGCTCTCCGAGCCGATCTGGAAGACCTGCTCGCCCTTGACGTTGGCGACCTTCGAGATTTCCGGGACCGAGGCGATGATCTTGTCCACCGGCACCACGGCCGACTGGTAGGCCGCGGTATTGGTGGCGGCAGCGCCGGCGCCGGCAATGGTGCCGCCGGTGCCGATGATGACGATATTGGCCTTGCGGGCTTCGCTGGGGGCGCTCGCCTGCGGCGGCGCGGCGGCGGGCGGGGCAAGCTGCGCATGGGCGGCGCCGGTGGTCAGGCTGGCGGCGAGCAGCAGGGCGCCGATGGTGGTGAGACGGACGGAATGCTTCATGATTCTTCTGGCTCTCTATGGCAGCAGGCAATGCTCGTTGGCCGGACTGCCGGTGAAATCCGCAGTCCGGCCCGAGGGTTTCGTTGGCGCGTGGCGCCGGGGATTTATTTTCTATCGATCAGCCAGCCGATCAACAAGCCGACGGCGGCTGCGACACCGATCGATGTCCAGGGACGTTCATGCACATAATCGTCCGCCAGGCGCGCCGTGTGGCGGCTTTTTTCGACCACGACGTATTGCACGTCCGCCATCTTCTTCTTTGCCTTCTTCAGGCGCGCCTGCACCTTGCCAGGCACTTCCTCCGCCGGCCCGCTCGCGGCGTTGGTGGTGGGTACCAGCAGGCTATCCACTTCGCGCAGGGCGTTCCCGGTATTCGACATGATTTTCTCCTCGTTGAATTGCTTGAATGCTTGGCTCATTCTGGTCAAACGGTTAATCAACTACTGAACGACTGAACTGCGGGAATACTGAATTGCGGCATGAATGAACGACTGGCCGGGATACTCAGTTGTATCCCAGCACGGCGACCGCCTTCAGCTCCTCTTCGTCTGCACTGGTGCCGCAGTCGAAAGGGTCGAACGGGGGACTCGGGAGCGCGGAGGCCTGGGGGGCCGGCATGGGTTGCGACTCTTTGATGATCAGCGGGTAGCTGCGAAGCACATGGTTGGCGATGACTGGCATGGCAAGTCGTTTGTTTCCGGATTGGCGTTCAGATCATGTCGCGAGTTCGCACAAGACGCGCGTTGGTCATGGGGGCGACGTGGTCTCCATTCTGTTTGAAGCTGCGCTTGTTCTCCCTGTGGCAGTGCCGGGGAGGGGCAGGTTCAATGCCTGCCTAGCATAAGGAAGATCCGGCGCGCGAATAAGAGCCAATCCGGAATAGTTGATGGAACCGCCTTCTTGCGTCCTGCCAGGTGGCCGGTCAGGCTGTCGCGCGGCCGGATGAGGATGCATCGAGCCCGTTACCGACGCTGTCTGGCCTGGCGGATTTCCTGATGGCCTCGATGGATTCGAACCGCTGCCTTGTTTCTTCGGGAAAGCGGGCAATGAGCGCGGCGATCAGCGTCTCGGTTTGCGCCAGCGCAGGTACCTTGGTATCGAACGGCGAGTCCGTCCGGACAAAGCTGGTGAGCGTGGCCGCGGAGAAGCCAGCGATCGGCGACTTCCATTCATCGGTGAAGAGGATGATCTTCGCGCCGAGACGTTGCGCGGCGGCGGCAAAGTCGATGACGGTTTTCTGGTATCGGCGATAGTCGTAGACGACGAGGACATCGTCGGGGCCGATGTCGACCAGCACCTCGTTCGCCCGCTCCAAAGCCGGCTCGATATGGCGGACCTTGGGCCGYACATGCGTCAGGAGAGACGTGAAGCGCGCCGCGAGGAATGCACTGGATCGCCCGCCGGTGCAGAACACGGATGATCGCGGCTCGCCAAGCAGATCGACGGCGGTATCGAAGTCTTCCGGCGAAGCGCAGTGCGCCACCCGGCTGACGGACATCGCCAGGCTTGCCAGCAGGGGCTTCTGGAAGTCTTCCCCCGGCCCACCGTGCGTGCTGGCTCCCAGCCGCGAAAGCGGTGAATTCATCGCCTCATCCACCTCCGCCAGCAGCGCCCGCTGGAACGCCGGGTAGCCATCGAACCCGAGCTTCACGACCAGCCGGTACACCGTCGGGTCGCTGACCCCCGCTTGCGCCGCAAGGTTGGAGATGGAGGTCAGCGCGGCGCTCGGATAGCTGGCGAGCAGCGTTTCCGCCACCTTCAGCTCGGACGCGGTAAAGCCGGAAGCCCGGTCTGCCAGCGTGTCTCTGATGGATAACTTGGCCACGCTCTCTCCGGGAGTGGATCATAAAAGGAATGCCAGCCTGAAAGTAATGAGCATTACAGTTCGTGGCATAAAACGGAGAATAGCACTCGCGACATTCCGGACCGATTGCGCGTAAACCCTTGGTTTCGCCAGGGAGATGTGCCGTGTATTGTCTGTCAATGTCATGTTTGTCTCACCGTGGCCCATGTCTATGTATTAGACGTTACAGCGTGCCGTGAGCCGCCGGTACCGCTGGCACGCGACGCCGAATGCGAAGGACAGCCTGTGCCGGGGCATCCTGGTAAGCAGCGTAGAGGGAGCAAGGACCTTGAAAGAGACGCCACTAATCGACTGGCTTCTCGGGCGCAGTCACTGGAGTCAACCCGATCGATCGGGGCTTCCCCTGAACCGGCAGTTGTTCGATGACATCCGCGGCGCGATCCTGGCCGGACAGTTGTCCGCCGGTACACGCTTGCCACCGACACGCGAGGTTGCCAAGGGGCTGAACATTGCCCGCAACACTGTCCTGTATGCGTATGAGCGCCTCACCGATGAGGGCTATACGCTCACGCACGGCGGTAGCGGAACGTATGTTGGCGATGCCCCTCCCGATCCTGTCCTGCGTGATTGCGGGTCCGGCGTAAGCCAGGCGGAGGAGGTCGCAGCAGTGCGCGAGGCGTCTCGCTTATCGGCGCGAGGCCGTGAGTTGCTTGACGGCGCCGGCGCGTCGGACCGGCAGGTGGGCTCGTTTGTGCTCGGCATTCCGGACGTCAGGCAATTCCCGCGCGCGATATGGCAGCGGATCATCACCCAGGTCTGGAAAACGGCTTCCCAGGAGCAACTGGGCTACGGCACCCGGCATGGCTGCCCGCCGCTCAAACGTGCGCTTGCGGAGTACCTGGCCCTGGCGCGCGGCGTCGACTGCCTGCCCGAACAGATCGTCGTGACGCAGGGCAGTCACCAGGCGATCGATCTCTGTGCCCGCCTGCTTGGCGACCCCGGCGACGTGGTGTGGGTCGAAGACCCCGGTTACTGGGGCGCGCGCAGCGTGTTCCGCGCGGCGGGGCTGAAGGTGGAGGCGGTGCCGGTGGACGCGCAGGGCATGCAGCCCCCCGTTGCGCCCGAGACCGGACCCAGGCTCATCTTCGTGACGCCGTCACACCAATACCCCAGCGGCGTGGTGATGAGCCTCGCGCGGCGCCGCCTGCTGACGGAGTTGGCGCATCGGCACAGCGCCTGGATCATCGAAGACGACTATGACAGCGAATTCCGCTACCACGGTGCCCCTTTGCCGTCGCTGCAGGGCCTGGACCCGCATCGCAATACGGTCTACATCGGCAGCTTCTCCAAGGTGCTGTACCCCGGCCTGCGGCTCGGCTTCCTGATCCTGCCGCCGGCGCTTGTGGATGCCTTCGCCGTAGCGCATTCCGAGTTGTATCGCGGCGGGCAATTGCAGATACAGAACGCCCTGGCGAACTTCATTTCGGACGGACACTACGCAGCCCATATCCGACGTATGCGGAAGATCTATGGCGAGCGCCAGGTCCTTCTGACGCAGGAATTGCAGCGCCAGCTAGGCGGCGAGATCGACATCGTCGGCACCGATACCGGGCTGCACCTGACCGTCCTGCTGCGCCGTGCCAGCGATCATCAGGTATCCCGCGCCGCGCTGGCCCACGGGATCGTGGCGCGCTCGCTGTCTTCCTACTTTGCCAATCCGCTGCGCGCGCAGAACGGCCTGGTGCTGGGTTACGGCGGGGTCAGTGAAGAGGAGATCGCGCCCGCGGTGGCCAGGCTCGCGTGCGCGATTGAATCGGTGGGGGATGGTTGACGCGTATCGCCTGTGATCCTGGGCTCCTCGTCGACCTCAACCGGATCATCGGTGGACGTTCGACGAACGTGGGCCCGGGAACCAGGGTTGACCTTGTCGGCGAAACGCACGCGCAAGCGTGCATTCTTGGATGAGATGAGTCAGATTGTTTCCTGGGGCGGACTTGGTCGCACTGATTGAAGCTCAGGGTGATGGCTTCGGTCGTCCAATGTGTGCGACCGGTCCGCAGATCCCCGTTCAGAATTTCAGGCCAGACCGGTAAATGACTTCTGGTTTTGAGTAATGCAATGCCCCCCCCCCGGCTATGATCGCCCTGCCAGTGGAGCGCCACTGGTGGCCGCTCTTGGCGAATTCCATCGGGGTCGCAGGCTTGGCCTGCACYAGGCCGGATATAAGTCTGCAACCAACCCTGATCGAGCATCGCGTGACATTTACCTAGCAAACCGGGGCGCGTTCATATAAGTG